>RFGJ01000165.1 GCA_003696665.1 Gammaproteobacteria bacterium
AGCACAACTTCTTATCCGGTTTATGTCTCCGGCCTGGTGACCAGTGTGCTGTTAGGCAACGCGGACGGCATTGTTTTGAATGTCGATGGTGTTGGCACGGTCAATCTCAACGATGTCAGACGAATTGGTGGTTAATTTTTATAACAGAGAGGTGACGCCATGTCTTTTAGTACTGCACTCAGTGGGCTTAATGCGGCTCAATCCGATTTGAGTATTACCAGTAACAATATTGCCAATGTGGCGACGACAGGTTTTAAACAGTCACGCGCGGAATTTGCCGATATTTATTCGGCTGGCTCACTTGGGACCGCGGCGACGGCCATTGGCAGTGGTGTCTTGCTGTCTCGTGTTGCGCAACAATTTACGCAAGGCAACTTGCAATTTACTCGCAATAGCCTCGATATGGCGATTTCTGGTGAAGGCTTTTTCGTCTTGAGCGACAGCATTTCTTCCAATGAACTCTTGTATACACGGGCAGGCGCTTTTGGCGTGGATGCTAATGGTAACGTGGTCAATAGTGCTGGTCAGGCGCTCAGGGTGTTCCCTGTGAATCCTGACGGTACAGTCACGGCAACGAGCTTGTCGTCGACCGTCCCTTTACAGGTTCCCAATACAGCAGGCGCACCAACGCCGACGTCAATGATTGATATCGGCGTCAACCTGCCATCGAACGCAAGCACACTTGACCCATTGGCTTTTGATCCCAATAGTCCGGTGACCTATAACTCATCAACCTCGGTCACAATTTACGATTCACTGGGCGAGCCGCATGTGGCCACCATGTATTATGTGAAAACTGCACCAAACACGTGGGCGCAATATATTTATGTGGATGGCAACGCAGTGGATGTGGCAGGGGGCACGGCAGGCGCTGGCGGCCAGTTATATGCCACACTTACCTTTAACAATGTTGGTGCATTTGTGGGCGAGTCACCGTCACCAATTCAAACTGCAGCGTTAGGGTTTACCAACGGATCAGACCCAGCACAAACGCTTGTCATTGATTATGCCAACAACAGCCCAACGCAGTTCGCCTCACCTTTTGCGGTCAATACGTTACGCCAAGATGGGTTTCCCATCGGCCGATTGACTGGTTTGGATATCTCAGAGTCTGGCGTTGTGCGCGCCAATTATTCAAATGGCCAGCAGTTGGCGCTTGGCAAGATTGCGTTGGCTCGGTTTGCCAACAACCAGGGACTACAACAAATTGGCAATACCGTGTGGCGGGAAACCATAGACAGCGGTGTGGCGTTACCAGGCGAGGCAGGCACATCAAGCTTTGGCATTATTCGTGGCGGCGCGTTAGAAAATTCGAATGTGGATTTGACTCAGGAACTTGTCGATTTGATTACGGCACAACGAAATTTCCAGGCCAATGCAAAGTCCATTGAGACGTTCAATTCGGTGACGCAGACTGTGATCCAGATCCGGTAGTTGAGGTGAGCCATGGATAAATTCGCCTACATCGCGATGAGTGCTGCCAAGGAGGCTATGCTGGCACAATCGCGTATTGCGCATAATCTCGCAAACGCCAAGACGACTGGGTTTAAAGCCGACTTGACCCGAGCTAAGGCGCTAAATGTTGAGGGCGATGGTCTGGAGTCTCGGGCCTTCGCCCTCACCACTGGCACGGGCTATGATTTGTCCAGTGGTCAGCTGATAACCACTGGTAACCCAACTGATCTCGCGATTGAAGGCGAAGGTTGGTTTGTTGTTCAGGCACAAGACGGTTCAGAGGCGCTGACCCGAAACGGCGCATTCGAAGTGGCCGCTTCGGGCATGTTGCAAACTTCCGATGGTCTGCCTGTGCTTGGCGATGCTGGTCCCATCATCTTACCGCCAAGCGAAAGCATTTCGGTTGGGGCAGATGGCACCGTCAGTGTTCGGCCGCTTGGAGCGCCAGCAAATACCGTACAGGTTGTGGGCCGCCTGCGATTGGTCAAACCGGAGCCTACGCAACTCGTCAAGCAAGCAGATGGTTTGTTTGCCGTCGCGAACGGCGAAATCTTGCCGTCGGATGCCTCGGTGCGCGTCCGCGCAGGGGCACTTGAGGCATCCAATGTCAATACGGTCGAAGCGCTGACGGAGCTCATTGATCTTTCGCGTCGCTTTGAAATGCACATCAAAATGTTGTCAAGCGCTCAGCAAAATGATGAAGCGCTGGATCGATTATTGCAGGCATAGTCACAGTGACTTGGCGAACTTAATGAGGATGGCACAATGAATCTGGCACTTTGGATAGCAAAAACAGGTTTAGATGCGCAGCAGACAGATATCGCGGTCATTTCGAACAATTTGGCGAATGCGGCCACGGTTGGTTACAAAAAAAGCCGAGCCGTCTTTGAAGATTTGTTATATCAGACGGTGCGTCAGCCGGGTGGCCAATCGACCCAAAATACGCAGCTGCCAAGTGGGTTGATGCTGGGAACCGGTGTTCAAGTCGTGGGTACGCAGAAATCCTTTACCCAAGGCAACCTGAATGTGACCAATAACGCGACCGATGTGGCCATACAGGGCAGAGGTTTTTTTCAGGTGCTTTTGCCGGATGGCACCACGGCGTATACCCGCAATGGTTCCTTCTCTTTGGACAACACCGGTCAATTGGTCACCGCAGGTAACGGCTATGTGATTCAGCCAGCCATCACCATTCCTCAGGATGCACAAAGCTTGACCATCGGGGCAGATGGCACAGTATCGGTGCAACTTCCGGGGCAGGCTGCGCCGACTGTGCTCGGCAACCTGCAGTTAGTCGATTTTGTCAATCCTATTGGTCTGCAACCTGTCGGTGAGAATCTTTTCAAAGAAACGGCAAGCAGCGGCGCGCCGGTGACTGGTACACCCGGCCTTGCCGGATTTGGCTCGCTCGTCAATGGGGCTCTGGAATCGTCGAATGTCTCGGTGGTGGAAGAGTTGGTCAACCTGATTGAGACACAGCGAACGTATGAAATGAATGCCAAAGTCGTGAGCGCTGTTGACAACATGCTTCAGTTTGTCAATCAAACGATCTGATGGTGGCAGACTATGGTCAGGCTTAGCGCGATACTTTTGTTGGCAGCCTTGGGAGGCTGCACGATTCAGACAATTCCACAGCCTGGATCGCCTTATTATCAACCGTCTTACCCAATGCCATCAGCACCGACACCACCGTCGCCTGGCGCAATTTATAACCCAGCGACGGCGAAGTTTCTGCTCGACGATTCGAAGGCTCGGCGTGTGGGTGACATACTCCTTGTTAAGCTCACCGAGGCCACAGACGCGAGTAAAAATGCCGATACCAGTTTGAAGAAGGAGGACGAGGTCAGTCTGACTAATCCGACTTTGTTTGGGCGAACGCCTTCGGCTTTGAATGGTGACTACAGTCTTGGGCTGGATATCGCCCCCAAGCGTAAGTTCAAGGGTGAGTCAGATTCAAAGCAGAGCAACAAACTCCAAGGCACCATTACGGTGACAGTGGTGAACGTCCTCCCCAATGGCTATCTAGAGGTGCGGGGCGAGAAGTGGCTGACCTTGAATCAAGGGCGTGAATACATTCGCTTGTCCGGCATTGTTCGACCTGAAGACATAGGCGCTGACAACAGCGTTTTGTCAACGCGCGTGGCCAACGCCAATATTGAGTATTCAGGCACGGGGCCCTTGGCTGAAACCAATCGACAGGGCTGGTTGAGTCGTTTCTTCTCCAGCAGCTGGTGGCCTTTTTAGGAGGTTGGCATGAAAATTCGTTGGTTGGCAGTGTTTTCTGTGCTCATGCTTGGCGCATTGAGCTGGGCAGAAAGAATCAAGGACATCGCGACTGTTCAAGGTGTGCGCAGTAACCCTTTGATTGGCTATGGTCTTGTGGTTGGCCTTGATGGGACTGGCGAGCCCACTGTGTACCCGACACACGAATTTCGTTCGATGCTGCTAAGGCTTGGCATCACGTTGCCCTCCAATTTGAATCTGAAACTGAAGAATGTGGCCATTGTCACCGTGCAAGCTGAGCTTCCACCATTTGCGCGCCCTGGGCAAACCATTGACGTCACTGTCTCAAGCTTGGGGGAGGCCAAAAGTTTGCGGGGTGGTAGCTTACTCATGACGCCCTTAAAGGGCATCGATGGGCAGGTGTATGCCATTGCTCAGGGAAATCTCGTGGTAGGAGGCTTTGGCGCCCAAGGGGCAGATGGCTCGAAAGTGACGGTGAATGTTCCGACGACGGGTCGGATACCCAATGGTGCGACGATCGAACGTACGGTACCGTCTCCTTTCGACCAAGGTGATTTTGTGACGTTTTTATTGAAGCGACCGGATTTTACGACAGCCAAACGAATGGCGGACGCCATCAATCAGGTGGTTGGGCCCAATGTGGCTCGCCCCCTGGACGCTGGGAGCGTACAGGTAAGTGCGCCTCGCGATCGGGCAACACGAGTGATGTATTTGGCCAACCTTGAGAACATCACCCTGACCGAAGCGAGTGCACCAGCCAAGGTTGTGGTCAACAGCCGCACCGGCACCATTGTCATCGGGCAGAATGTTCGTGTGAGCCCAGCGGCGGTGGCTCACGGCAACCTGGTCGTGACCATTGCTGAGAATCCGCAGGTCAGCCAACCCAATCCGCTTGCTGGGGGACAAACGACGGTGACCCAGCAGTCTTCCGTTCAGGTATCGGAAGAGCAAGCTCGAGTGTTTCTTTTCGCGCCTGGCGTTCAGCTTAAGGACATTGTGAAAGCCATCAACGCGGTGGGGGCGGCACCCGGCGATTTGATGGCAATCTTGGAGGCGCTCAAGCAAGCCAACGCACTGCACGCTGAACTTGTGGTGATATAAATGACATCGGTCGTCAATCAAAGCGTCTTCGACTTGGCCGAGCTGCACCGACTGACCAGTGCGGGTAAAAGTCGGCCGGAAAGCCTGCGACAAGCCGCTGTTGAGTTTGAATCCATGCTGTATCGCCAACTGTTGAAAAGCATGCGATCGGTCAATGAACTGTTCGCCGAGGACAACCCGTTGTCATCACAGCGCACGCGCTTTTACGAGGGCATGTGGGATGATCAGATGGCGGCAGTGATGGCAAGGGTTCAGGGAGCAGGGTTGACCGATGTGATTGTTCGACAGTTGTCATCTGCGCCTAATCAGGCCCCTATGATGAAAAAAGGTTTGACATCGCTGATGCCAGCTCAGGCCGTTGGTGTCATTGAGAAGAAAACACCCTTGTCCCCCGTGTCGAGTCGGAAGCAAGTTCAGCAGCCTAAACAAACATCAACATTGCCCGAGTCTCCAGAGTCTTTTGTCCGTTGGCTGTTGCCAGTGGCGCAGCGTGTTGCGGCAAAAACCGGTTTGCCTGCCATCGGACTGATTGCCCAAGCAGCGCTAGAGACAGGGTGGGGGCGCCATATGTTGCGCGACTTATTCGATCGGCCTTCCTTTAATCTCTTTAACATTAAGGCAGACCAGCGTTGGTCTGGCCCTGCGGTGAAAAAAGAAACCATTGAATTCGACGGGGCGCGTATGGTCAAAGTGCCTGCGCGTTTTCGCGTGTACGAAAACATTGAGCACGCCTTCGAAGATTTGGTGAGCTTTTTCCAATCGAGCCCCCGTTACGGGCAGGTTTGGCAAGCCGAAAAACCAGAGCAGTATTTTGAAGCGTTGCAAAGCGCCGGTTACGCCACAGACCCTAAGTACGCCCAAAAACTCAAAGCTGTCATTCAACACCCGGCCATCCAACAATTGGCCGAAAATTTGCATAGAAATACACAAGATTAAATTTGTGGCCGGATTGGCCGATAAGCAGATGTTGCGCCCCGATCGATGGGGACGGAGGCAATCATGGCAGGTGTTGATTTATTGAATGTAGCCATTTCTGGCTTGCAAGGTTCACAAAGTGGCTTAGACACCACGGCAAATAACATTTCCAACGTCAATACGGAAGGTTATTCACGCCAGCGTGTTGAATTTACGCCATTGGGCGCAGTACCGTTCGGTAACAATTTCTTTGGCGCCGGGGTCGATGTGCAAAGTGTCACTCGCATCATCGATCAGATCGCCACGTTAGAATTAAGAACCTCCCAATCTGACTTTGAACAACTGTCTGCCTTTGCTGGACTGGCCACACGTTTGGATGAAGTGCTTGGCGATGAGAACCTTGGCTTGAGTTCGGCATTGCAAGGTTTTTTCGATGCCATTCATGGTGTGGCATCCGACCCTTCGTCTCTCGCCCAGCGCGAGGTGATGTTTCATCAAATTCAGGCGGTCAGTCAGCGGTTCAACAATCTGTACGCCAATCTGCAGCAGATGGCGGAAAGTACCAACCAGCAGATTGCTTCAGTGGTGGCAAAGATCAACACGCTCGGGCAAAACATTGCCGCTTTAAATGAAGACATTATTGCGGCCAAGGGGCAGGCTCAGGGCGCACCGAACGATTTGCTTGATCGAAGAGATAACCTGATTAGAGAACTTTCCGGGCTTGTCAAAGTGTTTACCGTCGAGCAGGACGATGGGGCAGTCAATGTCTTTATCGGTAATGGTCAAGGATTGGTTGTCGGGGTCAATTCAACGACACTTGCCACAACCACTAGCGGTGAAAGGCCAGGCCATTTGGATATTGTGTTGCAAAATGGGAGCACTCAGATTGATATCACCGCCAATATTGAAGGCGGAAAACTCGGTGGACTGCGCACATTTCGGGATGATATGTTGGAGCCAGCGATCAATCGAATCGGCAAAGTGGCGTTGGCATTGGCCGATCAAATCAATCGACAACACCGACTTGGAATTGACCTAAACGGGCAACTTGGTGGCGACGTTTTTACGGACATCAACGCAACCAGCGCACAACAGGCTAGGGTGGCGCAATCACCGAGCAATACTGGAACTTTGGACGTTCAGTTGCGGATTGATGACACGAATTTGTTGACGGATGATAACTATCGCCTGAGTTTTGATGGCGTCAACTTTCAATTGACCAACGATCGGACGGGAAGTGTGGTTTCAACGTTTCCACCGCCAGGCGCAACGCCAGCCACCATAAGTGTTCCCAGTGAAGGTTTTTCAATTGTGATTAATGGCGGTACGGCGAATGCGGGTGATCGGTTTTTTATACAGCCAACGCGGCTTGGGGCGTTACAGTTGGCCACCGCCTTGACAACGCCGGAACAAATCGCGGCGGCCAATCCGATTCGCTTCACCGCGCGAGGTACGAACAGTGGCAGCGGCGCTTTGGTTTCAGTGGATGTGACTGATACGACAACAGCGGCTTTCTCAACGCCTGGGACCCTATCGCCCCCATTAGAGATTCAATTCACGTCGGTCACCGCGTACAACGTGGTTGATCCGACCGGCCCGACGGTCCTTGGCAGCGGCGTCTTCACGCCAGGGCAAGAAAATAACGTGTTGGCGGGTGCAGGGCTATCGCTTGGTTACGAAATTGTGATGAAGGGGGCGCCGGCAGCTGGTGATGTGTTTGATGTAACATTCAATAGCGGTGGCGTGGGTGACAATCGTAACGCGGAAAAACTGGCTGCCCTGCAAACAAGCAAGGTAATGGAGCAAGGCAGTGCTGATTTCCAACAGTCCTATCTACAACTCGTTAGCCGAGTTGGTGCCCAAACGCAAGAAAGTCTGATCAATCGTGATGCAGCGCAGAGCCTGGTGCGTGCAGCAGAGTCACGACGCCAACAAGCTTCCGGTGTGAACTTAGATGAAGAAGCGGCCAATCTGATTCGCTTTCAGCAGGCTTATCAGGCTTCGGCGCAAGTGATTAGTGTGGCCCGAAATATTTTTCAAACTTTGATCGATTCAGTATGACGGAGTGAACTCTGATGCGAGTGTCAACGCCACAATTTCATCAAAAGGCTTTGCAAGCCATTCTCGATCAACAGGCACAGTTGATCCGCACACAAAATGAAGTAGCGACGCAAAGGCGTGTGATTAATCCGTCGGATGATCCGGTGGCCACCAATGTGATCAACAATTTACAGCGGCAAATCGGCTTATCGCAACGTTGGCTGGAAAACGGAAATCTGGTGGAGACGTATGCCCGTCAGGAAGAAACTGCGTTGACCAGCGCCAAAAATATCGTGATTCGCGTCAAGGAACTGCTGTTGCAAGGGGCAAATGGTAGCTTGTCAGCATCTGAAAGAGAGTCATTGGCGGTCGAGTTGGAATCTCGTCTTGATGAGCTCATGCAGGTGGCCAATACACAGGTCAATGGCTCCGAGTATTTATTCGGGGGGGTTCGGACTGATGTTCCGCCGGTCAGTCGAGATGCGGCCGGACAGTTCAATTATAACGGAGATCAGGGAAGGCGCTTTTTGGATGTTGGCGCCGGGGTTGATCTGGCCATGTCAGATGATGGCTACGGGGTGTTTTTTGATGTACTGCAAGGTAACGGAACCTTTGAAACGGTGGCACGGAGTACAAATACAGGGACAGGCATTATCAGTCCAGGGAGTGTTGATAATCCGGCGGCCTACGTGGCTGATGATTATGAAATTCGATTTTCCATATCTGGGACCCAATTGGTGTATGAGGTTTTTGATTCCGCCAATAACTCTGTGTCAGGACCAACCGCCTATCAAGATGGGGCTGATATCCAGTTCAACGGTATGACAGTCTCCATCTCTGGCACCCCACAATCAGGCGATATTTTTGAAGTTAACCAAAGCCAGCGCCAAGATATTTTTTCGACTGTTCAACAAGCGATTGATGCGCTGAGGATGCCTACTCAAACCGAGGCTGAAAAAGCAATATTTCATGATCGTATCGATAATGTTTTGCAAAACCTTGACAATGGTTTCGATCGAATCAATCAAATACTTGGCCGTGTTGGTGGTCGTTTGAACGTGGTCGAAAACCAGCGGCAAGTGAACGAGGACTTCATCGCCAATGCCAAAATTGCGTTGTCGGAAGCGCGCGATGTGGACATGGCGGACGCCATTTCCCGCTTGCAGCAACAGCAGCTTGGGCTCGAGGCCGCACAGCGCAGCTTTGCTTTGATTCAGAATCTAAGCCTGTTCAATTTCTTGTAATCCGAAGATTTTTCTTGCGGTCATTTGTGCTGGCTGGTAGCCCACTGCTTGCCAAAAGCGTTGGGCAATCTCATTTTTGGGGTGATAGGCCAAATCGCAGTAGGGAATGTCGTATTCGCGGATAGCCGCTTCAAACGTTTCAACCAGCTTACGGCCAATACCTTGTTTTCGATGTTCTGGAGACACCCACAGCGCATGAATAAAGGCACGTTTTTGCCACTCGCTTAGGGGATTAGGTGTGGTGTCCGCTTCTCCAATCAGAAATCCGACGGGCTTTCGGTGATACTCGCCAACGGTCACCAATGCCGACGGTTGTTGGTCCAGAGCGTTGACCCATCGACGCAGTTGGC
>RFGJ01000166.1 GCA_003696665.1 Gammaproteobacteria bacterium
AGAATTGTTAATGGAGCGTGTGCGGTAATCTTTCATTCACAATTCACCGTTCATCCTTCACCATTCACAATTAATCAGGGCGTCGTCTATTCGGAGGGCGAGCTGGCCGTCGCCAGCGTGGTAGCGTTTGGTGATGTAATATCACGAACCTCACCGCTGCAACCGCCGCCAGCCGTGCTTTTTTGCCACGCTGTCGGCCCAGCGTTCTAAGCCTTCCTGGGTCTTTACCTGTTCCGCCCACTCCCGACGCCCCATTGCCCGCGCTTCGGCAAACATTTCTTCCAAGACGTGACCATAATTGTCCTCCATCCAACGTAACCACGCCGGTTTGAGCCACCACGGTTGCCAGACTGCCAAAACCACAGTAGTCAGAAAAAGAAACAAAAGTGGGTAGGTCAACGGATCTTTAAATTCAGGGAATACCCCCATCAATCCTATAGTCAAGAAACCTAATCCGATAGGTATGCTCAAGTTAAGAACCTCTCTTTGAGCGTAAACTGGTATACTCCGAAGCGTATACATTGGGCGGAATCTCCCCAAGCGTAATATAATGCCTAAAAGAATCAGGGCAAATCCAAACGAAAAAAGGCCAAAAAGTATCAGGTAATAGCTCATCAGTCGCCCCCTTCATCAATAATAAAGAGGGGCGAGATTGCGCTTGGGTACATCCCCTGTTATATGCTCAAATATTGTTGGTGAAACCCACAAGTCACCAGCGATCCCTAACCCAAAACCAACTACAAGGCCTACTGGGCCGCCATACAAAAAGCCAACGCCTCCACCAACAATGGCCGCGCCAAAGCCAACAAAACCAGATATGCCTGCCCTTCGAAGTTTCTGTTCTCCCGTTAAATACGGATTGTTATAATCATTGAGGTACTGGAAGCCGGCGCTAAAGAGACCGCTGGCCGCAGACGACACCCCTAAGATGGTTCTCTGTCCCAGTTTCTTTGCCACTTGTCTGGCAACAACCTCATCCACATACCGTATCTCCTGCGCCGTCAAGTGCACTGTCGCCGC
>RFGJ01000167.1 GCA_003696665.1 Gammaproteobacteria bacterium
GGTCTTCGCATTGGCAGTTTTCTGGCGGCGGTCGTACTGCTTCCTCAAATCGTTTTGTTGGCTCTTTTGCAGCTTTTCCTTTTGTTGGCAGACGCCCCTGCACCCACTGCACCAGCATGGGTCATGTTATCTTTATTTGTGCTCTTCGCTTTTTTGTGTTCTTTCTTGGTGCGAGAGGTGCTGGTAAAAGAAGGTTTGGGAGGGTGGTAGAGTGAAAGCGCTGCTGGAGGCACGCAATGTATCCAAGACTTATGGTCGGGGACATCTGCAAGTTGTGGCACTGCAGAATGTTTTTACGACGCTCTTTGCTGGGGAGTGTGTTGCGCTGATGGGGCCATCAGGGAGCGGCAAGTCCACTCTGCTGAGCATTCTGGGGTTAATCAGTCGCCCTACAACCGGTGAAGTGTTGGTGCAGGGAAAAGTGGCACCTAGCGATGAGCGGAGCCGTGCTCGGCTTCGCAATCGATTCTTCGGATATGTTCACCAGGAGTTTGCCATCATAGAGAATGAATCCGTTGAAAGAAATGTCGTCATTCCGCTTCAATACTCTTCCGAGAAAATCAAACGCCAGGAGCGCCGAAAAAGGGTTCAAGAGGTGTTGTCTCAAGTTGGCTTGGCCGAGGCTTTGCATAAAAACGCGTCACACTTGTCGGGCGGGGAGCGGCAGCGAGTGGCAATTGCGCGTGCATTGATCAACAATCCCTCGGTTATTCTGGCGGATGAACCTACAGCGGCTCTTGATGGGCATACTGCCCAGGAGATCATGCAATTACTTTTATCTTTTAAAGAGCGGGGGGCTTTGGTATTAGTTGCAACACATGACGAACGGGTTGTGAATCGATGCGATCGCGTCTTGCGCATTTTGGATGGCAATATATTGGAAAGTTTCCCGTAATTTGGTGGGTAGCAGTCATTATCAGAGTAGTGTGCAGGGAGCCTGGCTGGGGTAAGGAGATTGGCACGCCGTGCCGTGTTGAGCATTGTCAGCAACGGTGGTAAAAGTACCCAAAACAACGGAATAAAAAGTCCCCTAAACAACGGCTAAAATGTACCTTCAACGGCGAAAAGCTGGAGGAGGTA
>RFGJ01000168.1 GCA_003696665.1 Gammaproteobacteria bacterium
ATTGTCCAGCGGACCGTCCCCGGCAGGGAAGGCTGGGTCGCCGTTCAGGAGGAGCTTTCGTGATCAAAACCGACATCCGCACAGTCCTGCTTCTGGTCCTGCTGGTGGCAGCCGTCTATTTTGTCCCCCTGGGCATCAGACCGCTGTTTGTGCCCGATGAAACCCGCTATGCCGAAATCCCGCGCGAAATGCTGGCCAGCGGCGACTGGGTGGTCCCCCACCTCAATGGCCTGGATTATTTTGAAAAACCAGTCCTCGGCTACTGGGCTCATGCCCTGTCACAGGCCGTTTTCGGAGCAACACGGTTCGCAGTCCGGTTCCCGTCAGCCCTGGCGGCTGTTCTAACCGGCCTGTTGCTGTTGCTGCTCCCCATGCCACGCCCAGAGTCAGACTGCAGGCAGCCTGACCCGCTGGCCAGTCTGCTCCACCTGAGCTGCATAGCCGTCGTCGGCATCGGCACTTTCGTGGTCCTGGACAGCCTGCTGACCTTTTTTCTCACCCTGACTTTGGTTGCCTTTTTTCGGGCCACCGAAGAGCCCCCCCGCAGCAGCCGGGAACGCCTCTGGCTTACAGCCGCCGGAATCGGTTGCGGCTGTGCCTTTCTGACCAAGGGATTTCTGGCCCTGGCGGTCCCGGTGCTGGTCGCCGGCCCCTACCTGCTCTGGCAGAAACGTTTTCGCGATCTGCTGCGCCTGCCCTGGCTGCCCCTGGGTGTCGCGACCCTCGTGGCCCTGCCCTGGAGCCTGCTGATAGCGCAAAGGGCGCCCGATTTCTGGAACTTTTTCTTCTGGCACGAACACATTCAGCGGTTTTTCAGTCAACATGCCCAGCATGCCAAGCCGGTCTGGTTCTTTTTGGCTTTTTTACCGGTCATGGCCCTGCCGTGGAGTTTTCTGGCCGGTAGCATCTGGTCCGGGGTCCGGGGTCCGGCCATACGGAATGGCGAGAAACGCCTGGTGGGCTATTACCTTTGCTGGGTTCTGTTCCCGCTGCTGTTTTTTTCCGCGTCAAAAGGCAAACTTCCAACCTACATCCTGCCTCTTTTCCCGGCGCTGGCTGGCCTGACCGCCTGGGCCCTGCGACGCTATCTGGCTTCCGGCAGAGTCAGAAGTCTCACCATCGGATCCTGGCTGGCCGGGGCTTTTTTTGGCCTGCTGCTGCTCGCCCTGCCCGTTGCCCAGCTCACCGGACTGGTTCCCGGCGGACTTTATTCGACCCACTGGCCCTGGCTGGGCGGCATGCTGGCCCTCGCCCTGACATGCCTGCTGTTCATCAGTGCTGCACGCAATAAGGATCCGTGGAAAAAACTGCTGCTGTTCGCCCTGGCCCCTCTGCCACTTTATGCCTTTGCTCCGGCGATGATGCCCGATTTGACCCTGGCCAAAAAAGCTCCCGTACCCTTTTTGCGCGAACACAAAGACATGCTC
>RFGJ01000169.1 GCA_003696665.1 Gammaproteobacteria bacterium
GCCCTCGATCACCCGCCGCACCCGCTCGGCGGTGACGTTTGCGGCAATGTTCTCGTCCATCTCGACGAGGATGAAGCGGCGATTGCCGCCATCCTCGGCGTTTTGCTTGAGAACCGCATGCCCAGTCGAGCCGCTTCCGGCAAAGCTATCCAGAACCAGTGAGTCCTTATCTGTGGCGATTTGTAGAATGCGTTGAATCAGTCTTGTTGGCTTAGGTGTATCAAAGGGAATAACATGGCCAAGAACTTCGATAATTTCTTTTTTCGCTTCTTGGTTATGGCCACACTCTTTGTTAGACCACCAAGTCCACGCGCTCTTGCCTGATGTTTCAGAAAGGTAGGTTTTTACACGCGGGCGGCTTTTTCCAGACTTTCCGAACCAAATTCTTCCTTCAGCAACCAAGCGCAAAAATACCTCTTCGATATTTCCCCAACATCTTCCAGGGGGCGGCGAATATTCTGTGCCTCCTGGTGTACGTATCTCGTACATTTGATTTGGCCGCCACCCTTGAGCTGTAAAGTCGGATGACACCCAAGGCCCTCTTGGGTCATTGTCGGGGTTCTTGTACTTCTTTTCTTCATCAGGGCTTATCTTTATCGGCTTAAATGAAATAACCTCTTTTTTCCTTGCATAAACTAAAATGTGGTCATGAGCTTGGCTAAGGCCAAGGCGAGCATCAGGAGAAGTCCTCCGCTGCCAAGCAATCGTTGCAACAAAATTTTGAAAGCCGAAGACCTCATCCATCAACAATCGCAGATGTGCTACCTCATTGTCGTCGATGGAAACAAATATCACGCCATCGTCACGTAGAAACTGGCGTAGTAGCACCAGCCTCGGATACATCATGCACAGCCAGCGGTCGTGGCGATCCAGCGTTTCGCCCTCCTTGCCGACCACCTCGCCCAGCCAACGACGGATTTCCGGGCTGTTCACGTTGTCGTTGTACACCCAGCCCTCGTTGCCGGTGTTGTAGGGCGGATCGATGTAGATGCATTTCACCTGGCCGGCATAGCGAGGCAGCAATGCCTTCAGCGCATGCAGGTTGTCGCCCTGCACGATCAGGTTGCCGGAATCGGCATCACCGCAGGAAAGCGCCGGATCGGCTTCCAGCAGCCGGTACGGCACGTCC
>RFGJ01000170.1 GCA_003696665.1 Gammaproteobacteria bacterium
CAGGGGCGGTTCTTTTGGCCCATCTCTGCGTTGCGCGTCTCTTCGCTTGTGCGACGTAGCCTCCGGCTACGCCTCCGCGCTCATCGGCGCGCGCCTTGATCTGAACCAAAACTCCTCGCCCCTGGGTCAAACCGTCCCGGAACGTGTTGGGGCGTTCTCTACCGGGCGGTGCGATTCTTTTGGTCCAGGTTCGTTCGAGATTAAAACTTCCAGACTAAGGCTAACCCTGGGATTTTGTGCTGGGTAAAAGGCAGCAAGGTTATACGAGATGAGTTTTTTTGGTTCAGGCGGACAACGCCTTTTCCAATGCTCCATCCGAGAGCTGCGCCGGCAAAAACATCTGAAGCCCAGTGTTCATGGTCATTGATACGAGACAGTGCCACAAGAGACGCCAGGCCATAGGCACTCCATTTGAGCCAAATGCTATCTGGGTAACGTTCGGTGATGACACTTGCCAGTGCAAAACTGCCCGCTGTATGTCCGGAGGGGAATGAGTAACCATCAGGCTCACCACTGCCCGGACGGTCATGCCAGCCTGGTCCGTCCCAATTGTCTGAACCTTTGCCGCTGTTGGGGCGAAAACGTCGGGTCAGATGTTTGATGCCAAGAGTGGTAACATTGGTAAACAGCCAACTTTCCAATGCTTGTAGCCCTGTCTCACGGAGATAGCAGTCCCTGTAAAGCTGTCCCGACGCTACGATTCCACCACTGACAACGAGGAGAGTCCAAGGGTCTCCCAGAAAATGACCTCCATCAGCAAGTCGGTCCGTCGCTGGACTACGCAGGTCCTGCCAATTTTTGTCGACAGAGTCGTCAAGAAAAAACAGGGATGTGGTCCCTGCTATCAGCCATGCCGCTTTGGTCCACTGATCTGGGCCCCACTGGGCTGGCATTTGGGCCATGTGAAAAGCATCTTCACCCCACGATTTGAGTAAGGGGGGAGAAGTGGGTGTGTTTGGATCGACTGCATGAACAGGCCAAGGGCAGGCAAGGAGGCAGAAAAGCAGGACGGGAAATATTTTTTTCATCGTCATTTCAGCATCATAGAATTTGGGGCTGTTTTTGCCCGGAAATGGTGTGGCCAATCTGCTTTTGGAATAGATGTTTGGCCCATTTATCCTTCCCTTCGCAGTTGTTCGTAGTGAGCAGTTTGCCGATTTGGCCGTTTCGGAGTAGCAGGGGCGTGAAGGTTCGGTGTGATGTGTCGGTGATAACAAGTTCTTTGGTCATGTTCTCTCCAATCGTCTGTCACACTTCAACGCCGACCAGGCACGCCTCGAGATTGTGGTGGGGCTCTGGGC
>RFGJ01000171.1 GCA_003696665.1 Gammaproteobacteria bacterium
AATCCATCCGCTTCTTCCGTACGCTCGTAACCAAGAAAAGGTTCAAACTCCCAATACTCGTCTGCGTCAATGCGGTAACCAGCCCGCCAGGCGTAGCCTTCCCCCAAATTTGAGACGCCCATGACATCAGTTTTTTCACGGACATAAATCACGGCGAAATTGAAATCCGTCGCTTCGGTGACAGAGGTCCGGTACCCTAGGCCAACCTCGGCGCGTGCGATATCCGTTGTGATACCGCCGATTTCATCGTCTAAGTCTTTGTAATCGACAAAAAAGTAGCCATTCTCACCAATGCCCGTAGACACCACTAGATTTGTCCCTGTCGGGTCAAATTTGGTGTTGGTAAACACGTTGTGGTAACCAAGCTCCACGTAATCATAATCAACCGCCATGGCTGCAGAAGCCGAAAAGGCCAACAGCGCCACCCCAAAACGTGTGATGTTTTTCATCTCAAAGTCTCCTTTCTTCAGCGTGTTATTCTGTGTATGGTTGTCTGTTTCACCCAACCTTCAACAACCGAATTTTTTCGGACTCATATTGAACACATCTAAGAAAAATTTCAATCTTTTCTAAAGGAACGATGTTCAGCTAATAAAGAAGTGTATTTACCAAGAAGTTATCGCTGACTGTGTGCTACGTTTTGAGATTGTCTTCAAGTCAGCGGCACAAAAATCGCTTCAAAGCCTACTCTGCTCGCCTTATCATGGCCAGATAACAATGTATTGGTTCTCTTAATGTTATGACCCATCGAAAGCCGTTGGCACATATCGCCATTTGCCACCCATATCCGTGCATACCCGATCGCACGTGGCCTGAACCTGAAAGCTGGGCACATGTTCGTGCCGATCGCCTATGGATCAGTCGCGATAAAGGACTCGCGATAACCCAACAAAAAATCAATCATGTCGAAATTGCACCCATCTATCGTTGGCCGAACGAGATGCCGAGGTTGGTGACATTTGACATGGACTCAACCCTTATTCAACAGGAAGTCATTGATGAAGTGGCCCGCATGGCTGGCTGTTACGACGAGGTGGCTGCGATTACCGAACGGGCCATGCGTGGCGAAGTCAATTTCAAAGAAAGCCTTGAAGCACGTGTTTCGTGTCTGCGCGGCCTCGACGCAAAATTTTTGGATACGATGGTCGACCGTATCAAACTTTCGCCTGGCGCCGAGTCGCTTGTTCGTGTGCTCAATCAATGTGGTGTCAAAACCGCCATTATTTCCGGTGGCTTCGATTTTGTTGCGCAACCCATGGCGCGCCGATTGCAAATGGATGCCGTCGTCTGTCATCGTTTGGAGATTCAAGGAGGCAAACTGACCGGTCGAGTGCAAGGTGCGATTGTGGATGCAGAAGGAAAAGCCGCCGCGCTCAAACAACTTGCCGAACGATGGCAAATTCCATTGACTCAGACGATGTCCATTGGTGATGGCGCCAATGACCTCCAGATTATGAAAACATCCGCGATGGGCATCGCCTGGCACGCCAAACCTACGGTCGCGCGCCAAGCCGATCTGGCCATCCATCACTTAGATCTAGACGCCATTTGTTGGCTATACGAAACATGGGCAGAGAAATGGCTTAAGATGTTTGGTGCCCACTAAAAGCTCGCTTCACCGAAGTCAAAGTACAAATGTGGCAATGGCGACGACACATAATAACCCTGCACGTAGTCCACCCCAAGCGGCCAAATTTGCGCCAGCATCTGAGCGTTCTCAATCATTGGCACAATGATTTTTCTTTCATGCTGCTTGGCGAGCTGAACAAGTTTTTCAAGACGGGCCATGCCTTCGTCTTGCTGTAAGTCTTCCACAACAATATCGTGCTCCAATTGCACATATGGCATATGTTCTACCGGTACATGTTGCAAGATGGTTTCCGACGACAAACTGCCGCCAAAATGACTCAACGCCAAACGCATCTGTTGTTTCCCTAACGCCTCGCCCAAGTGTATCACGCGCTTAAGCCGGGTGGCCGCATCCGTTTCATTCACCATAAACAGCACCGCATTGGCCGGTAGTTTGCTTTGCTTCCATGTCTTGAGAATGAAATCAACGGTTTTGTCATGTTCAAGCATGGCGGCCGAGAGTTGAACAAAAAATTGTGTTTGTGAACGGTGCGACTCGCGGTGCTCTTTCAGCGCTTTAAATGCTTGCGTAATGACCCAATACTCAAGACGTAAGGCCAGTTCCGATCCTTCGACGATAGGGAACAGTTTTTTCAATAGCACCGGTTCGCCAGAATCGTCGAGCACGCGAACCTGCACTTGGAAAAACTCCTTGTTTTCGCCATGCATTTTCACAATTGGTTGGAACATCAAACGAATACGTTCCGCCTCCATGGCGTCTTGAATCTGACGCAAAAGTTTCTTCTGTTGTTGGTCAATGTTTGTGCTATCGACTGCCGCAGAAAACACCCGAACACGGTTGCCACCGCCAGACTGCGCCCGAACACAAACCGAGTGTGCATTGTTAATGGCTTCCGCGGCGTCCGGTAGTCTTTCGCTCACTGGTGCGATACCTATGGAGAGCGTCCCACTTAAAGTTTTCTTATTGGCTTCAATCAACAGCGAAGAAAACTGTGATAACCAATGCTCCATTTCCTTGGCCAACTCATCCGGCACACAATGCTTCCTAAGTAAGGCAAAGGATTCATCGCCCACCCGCGCCACAACATCGTCTTCTCGAGCATGCTCCTCCAGCCAGCCCGCCACCTGCTTACGAATTTCATCGGCACCAGAGAGTCCGACGGTATCCTCCCACTCATGAAACTGGTCAATTTCTATAAAGGCCAATGCCGATATTTTGTGCGTATCTTGGGCCGCGTGTATAAGCTCAGTCAGTTGACCAATTATATAATCCCGGCTTGCCAACCCGGTCAACTGGTCCCGAGAGGCCAGCTCAGTGAGTTTTTCGGCGAGCGCATGCTCATCGGTTTTCGGACGAATCAGCAATTGAAGGCACGGCTCACCGTCATAGCTGGCCGGCGACATAGAAAGTACCGCGGAAAATCGTTCGCCACTGGCCGTCACCCCTTCAAATTCAAATGGTGTTTCATCAGGCTTTCGCGACTGCTGCCGCATAAACTCTTTAAAATCCAGCTGATAGGCAGGGGCGATCATGTCCAGCACAGGAATGCACTCAAGCTCTTCCCAGTCATCGTAACCAAACAACTCCATGTAAGATTGGTTGGCATAAATGTGCATACCGTCATGAACATAAGCAATCGCATCCCGACTGTTGGCGAGCAAAAGTTCGCAACGCTTTTCCGCTTCCGCCAACTGTCCTTCTGCCCGTTTGCGACGACGTCTATCCGCGAGATGCTGCAACTCGGCCATCACCGTCATACGTAACAGATCTGGATGATCTTCAGGCACGACCGCCTGAATTCCCGAGGCAAGCGCCTCCGTGATTTTTTCAGGGGTAAATGCTTCGGTAATCAGTACGATTGGAATGTCTCGACCACTCTCCTGAATCAGCTCAGCGACCCGCGACACCGATAATTGGGGACAGTTGTTACGCGCTAAAAAGACGTCCCAATTTTTTCGTTCCAGCGCGTCATGCAGTTCATCTTCGTTAACCACTTGTGCAGCCCGAACAGCCACACCGGTATTGCGCAATACATTTAACGTTTGCTCAGCATCATTCGAAGAAGCATCCAAAACCAAGGCGTGTATGGTGGAGATTTCCATGCTTATGACTTCCTGCCCCGCATCTTCGTTTGTCTGTGTTCTTGCGCAAGTGTAGAAAGTCGTCGCCGTCGGCGCAAGCATTATGTGTCAATGCCATCAAGTCTGAGCCGAAATGCTGTTGCGTGAAATAAGGGCACGCCCCGACAACCGTTCAAATTCAAGTGCGCTTATATTGGCTTATCCGGCCATTTTAGCAGCTTTTGTTTTGCGTTCAGCGACGGCTCGGATTAAGCTTTGACAAATACGTGTTTGAGGTTAGGGTCAATGAGACGCGTTACGGCAATCAGCCTGTCGGTCTGGCTCATGCTTGCTGCCCCTTGGGCATTAGGCATCGAGCAAGTGGTCATTCAGGCACTCGAGCCGGGCGCCCCCCTTGGCGACCATCTTCAATATCGGTGGGATAATGTCGAAACCCCCTCCGCGCTGCCGGGACAGGATGACACTTGGGCGCTGAACAATCGTGCTTTACTATTTTTTGGCTATCATCCAAACGATACGCTCTGGCTCCGAATGCAATTGGTCAATCGAGGCGACCGTGAGGTCCACCGTTGGCTGCTCATTGATTACCCACCCATTGATGAAATAACACTTTATGTTCAGGGGCAACGGACAAACAATGTCATGCGTGCCGGTGATCGTTTCCCAGCTTCGGAGAAAACGCTACTCATCAACACACATGCCTTCCCCATTCAACTCGCGCCGACAGAAAGGGCGACCATCTATCTTAAAATTCGGTCGCGAAATTCGTTTTTATTGCCAATCGAATTACATACCGATGCCAGCCTTGCCGCGAAATCGTCGTCTACCAATTGGCGCGATGCCATGTTCTATGGCGCGCTGTTAGCCATGTGTCTTTTCAATTTGTTTGCTTCACTGCTTCTCGGCGAGCGCGCCTATCTTTTCCTCACGGGCTACATTCTCTCATTCCTTTTGTATATGGCAACTGTTGATGGTTATGGACAACTCTACCTGTGGCCTCTTTGGCCTGAGATACAACAAAGAACATTGGTTGCCATGCCCAATTTCAGTAGTTTCTTTGCGCTCCTGTTTATCCACCACCTCATTCAAGACAGGCGCCCCCTTCCTTGGTTTCTGGGATCGGTTTGGCTCGCCGCGATGCTTGCCATCATCAGCCTAATCTTGCCGACGTACAACATCCTGCTCTGGCTATATCCTTTTGCGGCTTGGTTCATGGGCTCGATACTCTGGGGTCAAATATATATCTGGCGCGCTGGCACCGCAACCAACCAGATGATCGCGGGTGGCTGGTTATTGGTGAGCTTTGGCTGGTTGCTTGATTTGCTAGAAAAGCTCGGCGTCGGTTTCATGATAGGCTCAGGCGATTTGGGGTTGCTTGTGGTCGGAAGCGTTGGCACATTGGCGCTCACGATCGCCTTGGTTGAGCGACTCAAGGAAGCCAATCAAATGCGCGAAGCGGCGCGGCAACAGGCGGCAATGATACAGCAACAAGCCATGGCCGAGCTTGAGGAGAAAGTCAAGCATCGGACTGCTGAGCTCGAAATTGCCAACAAGCGTCTGCGACACCTCAATGAACAGTTGCAACAACAAAGTTCGATTGACTCGCTGACAGGGCTGCACAATCGTGGTGCATTTGATGAGGCACTGAACAACCACTGGAAACACGCGAGCCGAGCGCGTTCACCTTTGAGCCTGATATTCTTTGATATTGATCACTTCAAGCGGATTAATGACCGTTATGGCCATGATGTCGGCGATGAATGCTTAAAACTTGTGGCACACACCATTGCACAACAAGTCGTGCGCGAAACAGATTTTGTGGCGCGCTATGGGGGAGAAGAATTTGTCGCACTACTGCCACACACCTCCGCCCGAGATGCCGAAATTGTGGCCGAGCGCATCAGGAAATCCGTGGCCCGCCTGACACCAGTATTTTCTGGCGCTCAATTAAGTCTAACCATTTCTGCCGGGGTGGCCACCAGCATTTGGCACGACACAGACGAATCGGCCAAAAGACTATTAAAATTAGCTGACCTGGCGCTTTATAAAGCGAAGCGTCAGGGCCGAAATCGTGTGGTTGTCGCTGATGAAGGGTTAAGAGAGCAACTTAAGGAGCTTTTCTCATGAAAAAAGTCGCTGTGGTGTTATCTGGCTGTGGGGTGTTTGATGGTGCCGAGATTCACGAATCAGTGCTCACGTTATTGCACTTGAAAAAGGCTGGCGCGGACGTCACATTCGTGGCCCCCAATATCCCACAAATGCACGTCGTCAATCATCTCACTGGCGAAGTGGTCGACGGAGACACGCGCAACGTCCTGGTTGAGTCTGCGCGCATTGCTCGAGGCGATATCATGGATATTGCAGACGCCAACGCCGATGAATTCGACGCGTGTATTTTTCCAGGAGGATTCGGGGCAGCCAAGAATCTGTGTGACTTTGCCGTAAAGGGAGCTGAATGTGAAATTCAGCCCGATGTGCTGGCGTTTGCGCGTCAATTCGCGGCACAAAACAAGCCGCTTGGTTTTATCTGTATCGCGCCGGCGATGATTCCAAAAATATTTGGTGAACGCGTGAAGCTGACCATCGGCTCAGATGAAGACACCGCCAGTGCCATTGAACACATGGGCGGTCTTCATGTCACTTGCCCGGTCGATGGCTTTGTCGTGGATGAACAGCACAAAGTTGTCAGCACACCCGCCTACATGCTGGCAGGTGACATTCTAGAAGCCGAAGCTGGTATTGCTAAACTTGTCGAGGCAGTATTAAGACTGGCCTAGCGGCGCTGCGGCGATGGCTGATAACAGCCATCGCCGCAACAACGCTTCATCTTCAAACACCTTTTGGCCACGCTCTGGATGGCCATACACGGTCGCCCGGGCGTTCGGGACATTTTTCGAAACTCGAAAGTCGATCCAGCATCCCGGTTGATACTCAAACGACAAGGCCAATCGCCATCGGCTAATGGACAACGGATTGCCATCGATTTGCACCCAATAAAACGGTCTTTCTGATTCACTGTCCAAGATCTTTGGACAGGGCACGCCAAGCATCGACGCTAACGCGCGCAGTCGAGGCGCTATCTGTGCACAACGCGCGGTGAATTCTGGTAGGTTATCTGTCAGTGACGCCGCCACCTTAGGCAACAATGTCCGCACCATCTCAGGTATATCGGCTGCCAAAGGCACCAACGCATCACCCCATTCACAGCCAAGCCACGGTGATACACAAGCCTTATCGAGCGCATATGCCTCCTGTAATTGCCTGAGCATTCTTGCCGCCCGTTGAACGCTGTGCTCATCACGAAGCCACCGCGCCGCTTCAACAACAGCACCGTATGCGACGCATAATTCGGCGAGTTCAGCTGGCTCGGACAAGCTGAATGAAATCGGGGTCCCGGTTTGCCATAGTGTCTGGCGAACCAGTTCTCGCATCGCTGGCAGCTGTTTAGCTGGGAGCCCAGATCGCCTTTCACTTTCCGCAATTGAACGAGCGATGAGATGATACGTGCGGCCATCATTGTCAGGCTGCAAAACAAACAATTGTGGCAGCAAGGTGCGCACCGGCTCCGTTAACTGATCGACATCTGATGGCGAGATGGCGACTATGGTGCGCCGCCGTCGTACCCATCGGCCAGATTCCGATTCGAAGGCTGAGAGGCCCTCTGCCAGCATGCGCGCAATTCCGGCCAGGGCATGACTCGCCAAACGGCTCGCCGCACGCGCATACACCTTAAGCGCCAACGAATGGCCGCACAAATCTAAGCCCCCCGTCAGCCGTGCCTTGCCAACAAACACAGCGTTCAAATAGTCAAAGTGTGAACTTTCTGTCAGTCGCAATAGGCGCGCTTCCATTTCCTGGGCCTGCCGCCTATCAAAATTTTGATCAAGCAGTGTCAGCCATTGGCTCCATACATTTGGAGACAGCGGATCACTTTCTTCCATCGCAAATGGTGCTTGAGACAATAGCGTCATGAATTAGGCCGACTTTCTTCGTCGTTTGATTGCCGCTCTTCTGCTGGCAACTGCGCACAAACGATATCTCGACCTTTTCCCTTGGCGCGATACAATGCCTTATCAGCGCGCGCCAAAACGTCATCCGGTGTATCATTTTCCTCAAACTCGGCAACCCCAAAAGAAGCGGTCACCCGGAAATCTCCCGAAGAGGTTTTAATTTCCGTTTCGCGAATCAGTTGACGCAACTTGTTGGCCGCTTTCGTCGCCGCCACTAAAGTGGTTTGCGGCATCAAGACGACAAATTCCTCGCCACCATAACGTGCCAAAATGTCCGTTTCACGCAACTGTTGTCGAATCACTTGGGCGACCGTCTTGAGTGTTTCGTCACCTGCTTGATGTCCGAACACATCGTTGATTTTTTTGAAGTGGTCGAGGTCTATCAGCAGCAAAGACAGTGGTTCTCGATAGCGTCGCCAGCGACCGTATTCTTTTTGCAGCATCTGATCGAAGTGATAGCGGTTGCCAACCCCGGTCAAGGGATCCATTTCTGCCAGTCGCTGTTTTTCTTTGAGCACTTCACGCAACGTCTTTAACTGCGCCTGACTCTCTTCCAACGCTGTCCGAAGTTTATCGTTTTTCTGTTTTTGTTCGGTAAACAAACGTTCTGTTTCACTTCGGTACTGGTTGAGACTATGGATGATGTCATCGAATTTTTGTTCAAAAATATTTTGTAATTCGACCATGGAACTGGTGGCTTTGAGATCTGTTTGTAAGGCATGGACGTGCGCACGCATCTGTGCATCTAAACGACTGGCGGCAACTTGATGTTGTCCCGCGATGCCAACATTCGCGTCAACCAGCTCGGCCATTTGTTGTAGTCGCAGTCCCAGTACCGTGAGGAAACGCTGAAACCGAACATGATCCATGCTCGTCAGTTCCAGCACAAATTCGCCAAAGGCCTGCAATATCTCCGGTGCGTCCTCTGGAGCCGAGAGCTGTTGGATCCGCTCGATAAGTTCCTGCTCCATCTCTTTCAACAGCTCAGGCACCGAAAACTGCTCCATCAAATCGAGCAATGTCGCGCGAATCTTCTTACATTGGCCCGATTGATCGATATCATTCGCTGCTCGCCCTTCCGTGCTGGCACGCGGTGAAAACCATCGCTGCCAAAAGGATGGCCTCTGTTCTGTGGGGCCAATCACCTCATAAAGCTTGGTTAACAGCGTCACCCAACCGCGTTGTCCATAGCGGGAAAAGACGCGTTTGATGGCTTTTTGTTGCTCTGGGCACTCCCCAAGTAAATGTGCCTCGAAAGACTGCAGTAGGGCATTTTCATCAATTTCAATGGGCTCGACCCGATCTTCTAAATTTCTTAACACGTCGGCAATTTTCTCGACTTGCGCAACGACATCATCAATGGCTGCTTCGTCTTTGAGCAGCTTTCGCAAAGTGGCGAGTTCTCGCTCGACTGTACGATCTGCTCCACTGCCAACAAAGCTGACTTTCAACAAACAGCGGCGCAGCACCGCACATTCCGACAGCGCTTGTTCAAGGGTTTCCGGCCGACGTGTGTTCGTCATGAGGGACTCCTTCTTGGTTTCGTCGGTCCACCGTGTGCTTCGACGGCAAGCCAACATGGACGGCCACCGGCAAATGGTCGGACAATTGTACATCGATAAATTCTGTACGCCGTATAGGCAAAGCGCCAGACACCAAAATATGATCAATATGAAACTGAGGCGCCCAGCTTGGATACGTCCCCAAAAAGTGGCTGTCATGCGCCACCGAAAGGTTCAGTTCTTTCGCCCACAGCACTAGTTCTTCCCGAGGGGTGTTCAAATCGCCCATCAAACAGACGAGCGGATGCTCAATAACTCGTCGCGCCAGAAACTCAAGTTGATGCCACCGGGCACGTCTGCCTAGTGAAAGGTGCGCGACGATCACTGTCAATGGCTCTGCCAAATTAGAGATCTGAATTGTCGCTTCGATTGCCCCCCGCCCGGGAATACGGCCAGGCAACTTGTGACTCGTGACATTCAGTATCGGATATCGCGATAACAGACCTATGCTTTGCCGGGCCAAGTGCCCAAGATCCCGGTTGATGCGCTGATGGCTGTATGCAAATTGCCCCACCTCAGCCATATATTGTAATTGATTGATAAAGCCACTCCGTAAACTTCCCGCATCGACCTCTTGCAAAGCGACAATGTCAAAACCTTTAATCAATTCCGTGATAGCAGCCAAATTTTGCTGCCGACGGGCCGATGGCAGGACATGTCGCCAACTTCGCGTCAAATAATGCCGGTAGCGTTGTGCATCAATACCGGTCTGAATATTAAAGCTCAAGAGGGAAAATTCATTCATGGCGCAGGCTTCGCTTCACGAGCTAGCTGTGCGGCCACAACCGCTTCGACAAAAGCTTCCACCGACGGATAGTCAGCGCCATCAATCAGACGCTCACCCACCCGAACCGAAGGGACATGGCGAACGTCTGCGGCTTTTTCCATTAGCTCGCTGGTGGCCTGATTGATCCGCGCTGCTTGCCACATTGACCTCAGTTGACGACCATCGATCCCTTGCTTGACGAGAAAATCCTGAAAGGCGCTATCGTCAGGCAAGGTGACGCGCCCTCGACTTGCTACCGCCATCCATTGCCACTGTGTGGACCAAGGTACCTGAAGTTGCTCGAACACCACAAATAGCTTGGTGTCAAGGCGCCACGACCGGTAGATGGTCGCTGGTTGACGCTGCCAGTCATCACCAATTCCGTGTACTTGCAAATATTTTTCTAGCTGATAACAGGCTTCACATCCATACCAGAAATACAGAATAGGCTTCTGACTTGTCGCCCCGAATGAGGCCAAGGCGCAAAGACTAAACAGAAAGACAATCCACCGGTTTTGTATGCGAGACATGATTGTCAGACAGTCCGTCGACTCTATACGTTCAGATAACCTATTCTAGCAAAGTATGAAGAAGCCGAATAAAAAAACGCCGACCCTGTGGTCGGCGTTCTCACTGGTTTTGTCTAATTAATGCAGTCCAACAAGATAGTGTGCTACCGCTTCCATTTGTTTGTCACTCATCAAGTGTGTTGCGCCACGCATCATCCCATTGGGATCATTGGTGCGCGCACCATCCCGGAATGCCTTAAGTTGCGCAATTGTGTACTCCGGATGTTGTCCGGCAATCGCTGGATAACCTGCACTTGCCAAACCTTCCCCACGTGGGCCATGGCAAGCGATACACGCTGGCACTTTCCGCTCAGCATCGCCGCCACGATAGATCGCTTCACCAGCCTTAAGGAACTTTTCCTCCACCGGCGCTTTTTTCATCGTCTGGCTCGCGAAGTAAGCGGCGATGTCGGCAAAGTCATCTTCACTGACTGGCGCGATCATGCCTTGCATGATCGGATTCGTTCGGACGCCAAGCTTGAAATCTTTCATTTGCTTGACAAGATATTTTTCATTTTGTCCGGCCAAGGATGGGTACTGCCCAGACGGACTGTTGCCGTCTGCGCCATGACAGGCAAAGCAAGAAGCGGCTTTTTGTTTACCGGCATTCGCATCACCCGCCGCCTGTAAGGCTGGGACCATCAGAAAGCACACCAACGTCAATGCAATTTTATTCATATGCCTGTTCCTGTTAACAAGTATGGTTGCCAGGATAACTGACCAAACACCAGCCAGTCTAACAATAGGTTGCGAATTATAGCGAGACGCGAGAAACTTCTCCACTCCCAATGCCACAAAGGTCTCTATAATGGGCGACCGTCATCAAACAGCCGTCAATTGATATGAATTACCAACAAGCGCGATTTCTACAAAGTGCCGCCAAGTTAAATCAACTGCCGCCGGACACCGGCATTGAGATTGCGTTTGCCGGGCGTTCCAATGCCGGTAAGTCAACGGCCCTGAACCGATTAACCGGTCAGAAACATCTGGCTCGTACGAGTAAAACGCCGGGCCGAACGCAACTGATCAATCTGTTTGAACTCACTCCCGGCGCTCGTCTCGTGGACCTGCCCGGCTACGGCTATGCGCAAGTGCCTCTCGAAATTAAGCAACGCTGGCAACACACACTTAGTATGTACTTACAAACTCGGAAGAGCCTGAAGGGCTTGGTCATTTTGTCGGACATCCGGCATCCGTTGAAAGCACTCGATCAACAAATGTTAGTGTGGGCGGCCGATGCTCAGTTGCCCGTTTACCTGGCGCTGTCTAAGGCAGACAAACTCAAGTCGGGGGCGCGGTCACGCGCACTTCAGCAAGCGAGGCAACAAGTATCAGCGTTGTGTCGTGACGCCGAAATTGTGGTCGCTCCTTTCTCAGGGCTCAATGGGCTCGGCCTGGATACATTGAAACAGTGGTTGGATGATTTTTTTGATCCCCCTATGGCCGAATAAAAAAAGCCCGGCCGAATGGCCGGGACCAAGGTGTATGCCATTGCAGGGGGATGTCATCGGCATACAAGTACGGAAGGGGGTCGAAATTCCGTACCTGCCATCTTTGACACAGGATGCGTCAAAATGTTGCATGCGCCCTCGGCTAAAATGTAACTAAATATGTCTTTCTGGTTCTTTGCTGTGAAAGGCAATGGTCCACCAGATAGAAATGGCAATGGTCAAGATACGCCCGAGGTTTCCCCAAAGCCCACCTAACGCATTGTCCCCTAGGTCAAAAAATGCCCAAGCACCATTCATGAGCATATGGAGAAAAATCGGCAACCACAAGACGCGCCACCGTGCATAGAGCCAGCAAAACCAAAGTCCTCCGGCCATCGTCATGGCAACGATTAGTGACATGTTCAGCCAATGCTCACCTTGGTAGAGATGCCCCAGCGCAAAAAGCAGGCTGCTGAACAAGGCAGCACGCCAAAAAGACACGCCAAAGACAAAATATAACGCGCCAAAAGCAAACCCTCTAAAAAACAGCTCTTCCATCAGTGGCCCAAAGACAATGTTCCGCCACATCACCATCAAGTCCGGTGGCGACCAACGCCCCATCAGCCCGATCACCCACATTGGCAAGGCAAATATCAGCGCGGTTTGAAAGGCGCGTCCCGCATTCAACAATGAAGGTCGCAACCAATGATGCCAACAACTGTTGACTGAATGCACGACCCAGAGGCTGACTGTCATGGCCATCCCCCACCAGAGATACATACGCCACATGCCAGGCAACTCACCTATCAACCACCAGTGTGAAGAAAATCGTGGCATCACATAACCCAAGACAACGACAGCGCAAAACAAGCCGATTACCAGTCGCTCCCGCCATCGGCCATCTGTCCGATGACACGCTTTTTCATCAATGTGCTTCATCCCAGTTCCTCCCGATACCCACATCCACCACCAGAGGCACGCACAACGCCGCTGCCCCGCTCATGCGGGTGCGCACTTCATTTGCGACCTCTTTGGCCAAACGCTCGGGCACTTCGAACACCAGCTCATCGTGCACCTGCATCAACATTTTGACTGGCAATTGTGCGGCCTTTAGCCAACCATGAATGTCGATCATTGCCCGCTTGATAATATCAGCCGCCGTGCCTTGCATGGGCGCATTGATGGCTGCACGTTCTGCCGCCTGTCGTAATCGACCATTTTTCGAATGAATGTCCGGCAAAGGTAAACGACGTCCGAACAAGGTCTCGACGTAGCCTTTTTCGGCGGCCGTTTGGCGAATTCGGTTCATATAGGCTTCCACTCCTGGATAGCGAGCAAAATAAGTGTGGATATAATGCTGAGCTTCATCGCGTTCAATGCCAAGCTGCTTCGCAAGACCAAACGCTGACATGCCATAGATGAGGCCAAAATTAATGGCCTTGGCCCGACGGCGCTGCTCTGGTGTGACACTCATCAGCGGCACACCAAAAACTTCGGATGCAGTGGCGGCATGAATATCCAAGCCTTGTTCAAACGCCCGCTGCAGCCCCTCATCGCCAGATAGATGCGCCATGATGCGCAATTCGATTTGTGAATAATCCGCTGCGATCAAGCAGTGTCCTTCTGGCGCAATAAAAGCCTGTCGGATACGCCTACCTTCCTCCGTTCGCACTGGAATGTTTTGTAAGTTTGGATCGGATGACGACAATCGGCCAGTGCTGGTGACCGCTTGATGATACGAAGTATGCACTCGACCTGTTTCCGGCAAAATTTGGGTTGGCAGCTTGTCTAAGTAAGTGTTTTTCAGCTTGGCCAACGAACGATGCTCAAGTATGAGTTTGGGCAAAGGATAATCCAGCGCCAGTTCGGCAAGCACTTCTTCAGCCGTAGAGGGTTGTCCTTTTGGAGTTTTTTTCTTGACTGGCAGCCCAAGTTTTTCAAAAAGAATCGACTGCAATTGTTTCGGCGAGGCAAGGTTAAACTTTTCGCCAGCGAGGGCATAGGCCGCTTCCTCCAATGCTTTAAGTCGCTCGGCAATTTCCTGACTTTGTTGTTTGAGCATATTGGCATCAACGAGCACACCGTTTTGTTCCATATCTGCAAGCACGCGGATCAAGGGGCGCTCGATGCTTTCATACACATGCGCTAATGCTTCCGTTTCCGCCAGTTTTTGTTTGAACAACTCATGTAGCCGTAGCGTGACGTCTGCATCCTCCGCAGCATATTCAGTCGCGAGCTTCAAATCGACGTGGTCGAAGGTTGTCTGCTGCTTCCCCTTTCCGGCCACATCCTCAAATGACAAGCAGGCATGATTAAGATGGCGCAGACTCAGCGAGCCTAAATCGTGGCGACCAGTGGCAGGATCTAGGACATAGGACTCCAACATTGTGTCTTCTATGATCCCGTTAACGTTAATCCCCTCCCTTGCCAAAACCTCAAGGTCGTACTTCAGATTCTGGCCAATTTTAATCACGCTAGGATCTTCAAGGAGCGGCCGTAAATGCCCCCACACCACTTCGGTCGGCAGTTGCGTATCTGTCGTCACATGGCGCATTGGGATATAAGCAGCCTTTCCCGGCGCAGTGGCTATGGCAATTCCGACCAACTTGGCCACCATCGGGTTTTGACTCGTCGTTTCCGTGTCGAGCACCAGCCAGCCGTTCTTCGATGCGCTATCACACCACGTCTGCAATTCGGCTTCATCCTGAATGCACAAATACGCCGTCCTATCCACACGCGATGTGGTGGCTTTGGTCTCCGCGCCTTCCTCGTTTTGCAAGACTTCTTTGAGCCATCGCCGGAAACCAAAGCGACGATAATATTCGGCCAAGGTTTTGTTATCCGGTGGCTGCAACGCCAAGTCATCTAACGTTTCTGGTAATGGCAGATCACACACAATGGTGACCAGTTTCCGACTCAATGCCAACTGGTCTAAATGAGCCCGCAGGGATTCCCCTACCTTGCCCTTGATCTCATCTGCATGCGCTGTCAGGTTGTCCAGATCGCCATATTGCTGCAGCCACTTGGCCGCTGTTTTTTTGCCAACCTTCGGCACACCGGGAACATTGTCGGAAGTGTCGCCGAGCAAGGCCAGATAGTCGACAATTTGTTCCGGCCGAACCCCAAATTTTTCCGGCACAGTTTCCGGTGTCAAGCGCTCGCCAGTCATGGTATTTAGTAAATGTATGCGCTCACTCACTAACTGTGCCATGTCCTTATCGCCAGTCGAGACAAGCACATGATGACCTTCCTTGGCGAAACGGGTGGCCAAAGTGCCAATGACATCATCCGCCTCAACCCCAGGTTCGATGATAAGCGGGACCCCCATCGCACGAATGATGGCATGCAGTGGTTCAATCTGCATACGCAAATCGTCAGGCATCGGCGGCCGGTTGGCCTTGTATTCTTCGTATTGTTCGTGCCGAAATGTTTTTCCCTTGTCATCAAAAACCATCGCCAAATGAGTCGGTTGATATTCATTGATTAGGCTTTTGAGCATATTGACGACACCGTATATGGTGCCCGTCGGAAAGCCATCCTCAGCACTCAAATTCTGGCGCGACATCGCGTGGTAGGCACGAAACAAATAGCTACTGGCATCGACGAGAATAATCGGTTGTTTAACGTGGCTGGCTGACATCTGTGGTTGTGTCCAACAAGAAACTATCTCTTGATTGTACGCATCCTGCCTATATGCGTCATCTTTCTCTTACCAGACCCCAATACGCCCTCGACAGGCATTCGTGTAAAAAATTATTCATAGCCGTTTGCCTCCTTCAGGCAAACATTTTATGCTCATCAATCAAGCAGATGACGATGAGGACGCCAACATATGATGTCGCTCATGGCTTTTTTGACACTCAATGCCCTCATGGCCACCCAGGTTGCCGCCACTAACGACACACAAAAACCTGTCGAACCAAGACCAAAAGTTCAGCAAGGTGAAGTGCCAAAACCCGTTGTGACCATCCGCCAAACCAAAGAGGCCACCATCACTGAATACCGGATCAATGGCGTGCTACGTGCCATCAAATATGTTCCCAAGAATGGTGGTAAGCCCTATTACCTAATCGATCGCGAAGGCAACGGCGAGTTCGTACGCTTCGGCCCCGATATGGGACCACAAGTTCAGGTGCCGCAATGGATTGTGTTGACCTGGTAGCGCGTTCAGATAACAATGCAACACAGCGACGTCGCTTATCGCACGGGCGACGATTACCAGACATAGACAGTTTTCACTGAAAAGTCTATGCCAGCTTTTTCTTAGCCGCCCATAACCACAAAATGATAACAAGAAAAAAGCTTGGGAAAATCAATGATGGACGAACCGACTGTCGACAACTTTGCTGATGGCTCCGCACCCAGTTGGTTGGGGCGGCTCGCCCACCGTATTGCCATCGGCGCCACACTGACCATGCTATTGGCCACAGTCTTGGTGGTCATTTTGCGTTATGTTTTTGCAAAACCATCCATTCCGCTCCAAGATTTGGCGGTCTGGATGCATGCCACCGCATTCATGTTCGCTATTCCAGTGGCACTTGCGAAAAACCGTCATGTGCGTGTCGACATCTTTTATCAGCAATGGTCGAGCCAGCACCGCGCCTGGGTTGAGCTGGTCGGTGCCATTTTCCTCTTAACGCCCGTTGCGTTTTTCCTGCTATGGAGCGGATGGCCAAGCGTGACACTGAGCTGGCGATTGCTTGAAGGCTCACCAGAAACAGGCGGACTGCCAGGGTATTTTCTCGTCAAAACACTCATTCTGGTGATGCCTGCATTGCTGTTATGGGAGGGCGGCAGACGCCTCGTGCGCACAGTGGCCGCCTTAAGGGGTGCTACCGCAGTACGGTCAGATCATCGCAAAGGAGCCTGCTGATGGAATGGCTTGCCGTTATCATGTTTGGTTGTGCTGCGCTTGTTTTGTTGTCCGGCTATCCCGTCGCCTTTGCGCTTGGCGGAACAGCCGTTGTGTTTGCCGTATTTGGCGTCGCCATTGGCGCCATCCCGGAAACACTGCTCAATGCGATGCCAACACGGCTTTACGGCATTATGGGCAACGTCACGCTCATGGCCGTGCCATTGTTCATTTTTATGGGGGTGACCCTTGAGAAGGCCAAAATTGCCGAAGATCTGCTGACCCAAATGGCTAAGCTTTGGGGGCGACGCCCGGGCGGATTGGCACTCAGCGTCGCCATTGTCGGCATGCTCCTCGCTGCCAGTACCGGCATCGTCGGCGCCACCGTGGTCACCATGGGATTGTTGTCACTACCGGCCATGCTGCGTGCTGGTTATCACCCCAAAGACGCCACTGGCATCATTTGTGCGGCAGGGACCTTGGGACAAATCATTCCACCTTCCATTGTGCTTGTCCTATTGGGCGACGTATTATCAAGCGCCTACCAGCAAGCGCAGCGGGCCATGGGAAAATACCCGCCCGATTCGGTTTCAGTTGGCGATCTTTTTGCCGGGGCACTGATCCCGGGAATCACGCTCGTCGCCCTGTACTGTTTTTACCTTTTCTATATCGCTTGGCGCCAACCGAAACGCCTGCCAGCGGCACAAAAGGCGAATGATTCAGAGCATCGAAGCACGACACAGGTTTGGCTCTCGTTCATCGCGCCGCTTTTGCTCATCGTGCTTGTGCTAGGTGCGATTCTTGGGGGGGTCGCCACGCCCACGGAAGCCTCAGCCCTCGGTGCGGCAGGAGCCCTCATGCTCGCCACGCTCAAACGGCAGTTGACCTGGCAAAAGCTTATGAACATCACATCGGAGACTGCGTTGACAACGGGCATGGTCTTTATGATTCTCATCGGTGCCTCGATTTTCTCTTTAGTTTTCCGCGCATTCGGCGGCGATGACCTGATTCACCAGGCGCTATCTTCACTGCCCGGCGGCCACTGGACGGCACTGGTGGTCGTGCTGATCACCATGTTCTTGCTAGGCTTTATTCTGGATTTCATTGAGATTACCTTTGTTGTGGTGCCGCTCGTTGCTCCGGCATTACTGGTCGGCGGTTTTGATCCCGTGTGGCTGGGTGTTATCTTTGCCATTGTCCTACAGACATCTTTCTTGACCCCGCCATTTGGGTTCAGTCTGTTCTATTTGCGTGGTGTTGCACCGACGACAGTCAAAACGGCCGATATCTATCGGGGTGTTCTACCCTACATACTGATTCAACTGGCACTTATCGGCGTACTGGTGGCCTTCCCCCAATTGGCCACCAGTCTGCCCCAATGGTTGTATGGTCATTAAATTAACCGCGCGCTGCGAGGTAACTCTGTTCAGACAACGCGGTCCAACCGCGGACATTGTTCATAAATTCGCGATAGGATTGGTAAATGCGCTGCCCCATGGTATCGCCTTCAATGCTTTCGCGAACGACCTCTTCGGAAATAGACTTCAGACGGGCCAACACATCGTCGGGCAACTTTCGTAGCTGCACGCCGTGCGTTTTTTGTAGTGTCTGCAAGGCTTCGAAGTTCGCTTGCATAAAAGCGGCGAGCATATCTTGATTGGCAATCAGACACGCGTTAAGCACAACAGCCTGAAGATCTTCGGGTAACGCCTTCAACGCCTTCTCATTGATTAAGGCTTCCATGACCGAGCCCGGCTCATGCCAGCCCGGGTAATAGTAATATTTTGCCGCTTTATGAAGACCAAACGCCAAATCATTGTAGGGACCGACCCATTCAGCAGCATCAATCGCACCACGCTCAAGCGCTGTAAAAACCTCCGAGCCCGGCATCAAGACCGGCACACCGCCCGCTCGTTTAAGCACTTCGCCGCCCAAGCCTGGAATACGCATTTTCAGTCCCTTAATATCCTCCAGCGAGCGGATTTCTTTGTTAAACCAGCCGGCCATCTGCACTCCGGTATTGCCGACCGGTCGTGGCACCACGCCGAATGGCCGGTACAACGCTTCCCACAGTTCAAGCCCGTCACCTTTCAACAACCACGCATTCACCTCCTGCGCCGTCATGCCAAAGGGGACGGCAGAAAAAAACGGACTGGCGGGCAATTTGCCTTTCCAGTAGTAAGCCGCCCCATGGCCCATTTGTGCTGTTCCAGAAGCAACGGCTTCAAACACCTGCAAGGCGGGCACCAGCTCGCCCGCTCCCATCACCTTGACTTGCAACCGACCGCCACTGAGTGCGCCAATCAGTTGCGCCAAATATTCGGCCCCTTCGCCGAGCCCTTGGAAATTTTTCGGCCATGTGGTGACCATCGTCCAATGGATCACTTCGTCACGACAGCGGTCACTCGACGCCTTCTGCTCGTTCCGGCACCCACCTAAGAGCGCCGCACCAGCCCCTACCCCAAGCATCGACAACAAAGTTCTTCTTTTCATCATCAGCCTCCTTCCAATCTTATTTTTATCTCATCATTAGCGGTGGATTGGTTCCAAACGCGCATATTGTGCCACCAGCCACTTGCTCCCCGCTTGTTCAAAGTTGACCTGTATGCG
>RFGJ01000172.1 GCA_003696665.1 Gammaproteobacteria bacterium
CTTATTTTTATCTCATCATTAGCGGTGGATTGGTTCCAAACGCGCATATTGTGCCACCAGCCACTTGCTCCCCGCTTGTTCAAAGTTGACCTGTATGCGCGCCTGCGCTCCTTCCCCTTCAAATGACAGCACAATGCCGTAACCGAATTTTGGATGACGAACCGTCTGCCCCACCCGCCATTGACCTGACATAGTGGCAGAAGAAGTTGAACGCATTGTTTGATTGGCCGACGCCATCGCTGCCGAGTTCATACGTGTTCCCATACGCACTTCTTGTCGGCATTGGGGTGGAATTTCCTCAATAAACCGTGACGGACGACGATAACTTTCCTGGCCCCACTGTCGTCGCTTTTCCGCCCAAGTGAGCAATAACGCACGTTTGGCTCGCGTGATGCCGACATAGGCCAGTCTCCGCTCTTCCTCAAGCTGCGCTGGGTCGCCAAGACAATGATGGTGGGGGAAAAGATCTTCTTCCATGCCGGCGATACACACCCAAGGAAACTCCAGCCCCTTGGCCGCGTGTAGTGTCATCAGCTGCACTGCTGACTCTTGCTCGCTTGCCTCATGTTCGCCTGCCTCAAGTGCAGCATGCGCCAAGAATGCACCTAACGGATCAGCGCCGGCTTCTGTCCATTCGTCGCCACTGTACTCTTCTGTCGCAGCCACCAGTTCCTGTAAGTTTTCGCGCCGTGCCTGCCACCGCTCAAACGATTCTTTTTTGTAATTTTCCATCAATCCTGTGCGCTCAAGTGTGGTGCGCACCAGCTCGGGCAATGCCAGGCCCGGTCGTTCGGTTCGCAACTGATCAATCAAAGCGACAAAATCACCCACAGCATTCGCGGCCCGCGCGGAGAGAAAGTCGCGCGCGTTCAGCGCCGCTTGCCACAAGCTCACCGAATTTTCTCTCGCAAAATCACGCAACTGAGCCACCGTACGCTCGCCAATGGCACGTCCCGGGGTATTCACCACCCGTTCAAATGCCGCGTCATCATCGGGATTGTAAATGAGCCTGATATAAGCCAGCGCATCCTTGATCTCCGCACGTTCGAAAAATCGCAGTCCGCCAAAGATCCGGTAGGGAATCTGGGCGTGCAGCAGCGCCTCTTCCAGAACGCGTGACAGCGCATTTGATCGATACAAAATGGCGCAGTCATGCCACTGCCCCCCTTGCGCAACCCACTGAAGTATGCAGCTGGCTATAAAACGCGCTTCTTCCTGTTCGTTGAAGGCCTGATACACCGCAATCGGTTCGCCTTCTGCCCCCGCAGTCCACAAATTTTTGCCCAGCCGATCGCGGTTATTGGCAATCACCGCATTGGCGGCATCCAATATTTTTTGTGTGGAGCGATAATTTTGTTCCAACCTGACTATTGTCAAGGTCGGATAATCCTCTTTCAGTCGTCGTAAGTTCTCGACACGCGCCCCCCGCCAACCATAAATCGATTGGTCATCGTCACCCACCGCGGTCAGATTGCCGTCCGGGCGAACAAAACTTGTCAGGAGTCGATACTGTATGCCGTTGGTATCCTGAAATTCGTCGACGAGGATGTGGGCAAAACGCTCCCGATAGTGTTCACGAATGGTTGGAATGCGACACAAAACTTCATAGGTGCGCAGCAGCAATTCGGCAAAATCCACTGCATTGGCGCGTTCGCATGCGGACTCGTAGGCAGCATAGACTTCACCCAGCACTCGTGAATAACGATCTGTTTTCGCTAAGACTGCCTGAGCTCGAAAACCATCATCCTTACAACGATTGATAAAACCTTGGACCTGTTTGGGTGGCCACGCCTTGTCATCGAGCTTAAGTTCTTTCATCAAACGCCGAATCAGACGCTCCTGATCGTCAGCATCCAAAATTTGAAAGTTTTCCTTCAGGCCCGCGTCTTGCCAGTGCAGCCGCAAAAAACGGTGACATAGTCCATGAAACGTCCCAAGCCACATCGATTGCACAGACCGACCCAACAATTGCTCAATTCGGCCACGCATTTCGCTCGCCGCCTTGTTGGTGAATGTCACCGCCATCAGGGCATGCGGCGGGACGCCCTCGGCCACAAACCGTGCCAATCGATGCACCAAGACACGTGTTTTGCCGCTGCCGGCGCCAGCCAATACCAAGAGCGGGCCATCGTTATGACTTACCGCGGCAGCCTGCGCTTGATTCAAGCCAGCCAGCGGATCAAAATGCCACATCTGTTCTCAACCTTATAATCGTTACGTCCAGTTCACCAACGCAGTTTGTACCATAATTGTTCTCACTTTACAGCCGCAAACGCCGCCCTATAATGGATGATAGTGCGGGCGTAGCTCAATGGTAGAGCCCCAGGTTCCCAACCTGGTGACGTGGGTTCGATTCCCATCGCCCGCTCCATTTGGTGGTTGACTTCCTTGCAGGAGCCGGTCGCCTGAGATATAATGGTTTGTTTTTTACAAAAATTGGAGTTTATATGAAAATTGAGAAAGACAAGGTTGTCAGTTTTCACTATCGATTAACTGACATCGACGGCAACCTTTTGGAAGAATCCTTCTCTGGTCAACCACTGTCCTACCTTCATGGCCATGGCAATCTGATTCCAGGCATGGAAAATGCGCTTGATGGTCGAGAAGCTGGCGATAAGTTTGATGTCACCATCGAACCAAAAGATGCCTATGGCGAGCATCATCCAGGTCTGGTGCAACGCGTACCGCGCGAAGCTTTTCAAGGTGTTGACGATATTCAGGTGGGTATGCGTTTCCGGGCCTCAACAGGACAGGGCGAAGTGCCCGTCGTCGTGACTGAGGTTTCTGACACCGAAGTGGTGGTGGATGGCAATCATCCGTTGGCCGGCAAAACTTTGAAGTTTGATGTTGAGGTGACGGATGTGCGTGATGCGACCGCTGAGGAACTTGCGCATGGTCACGCCCACGGCCCAGAAGGACATGGCCATTAAGCGAACGAGCACAAACAAAAAAAGCAACCTCGGTTGCTTTTTTTGTGCCTGGTTGATTTCTGGAAAATAGTGTCACACCATAACTAGCCTGCCAATCGAATTGAAACAGTTAAAATGTCACGTCTGTTCGCACTGAGCTTTTTCTTATGTTTGGCATTGTTCGCTGACGCCAATGCCAAGCCACATCCGTTCACCGTCCATGACCTTATCGCGACCAAACGCGTTGGCGTACCACGGCTATCGCCCGATGGGCGTCTTGTCCTGTTTAGCCTCACACAAGTTGAGCCGAACAACCACACACAATCGGACCTATGGCTGGTTGACACCGCGAGTGGCGAAAGCGCTCAACTGACTTTTACGCCACGTGCTGAAAAAGATTATCAATGGACACCCGATGGTCGCATTTTATTTGCGCGCGACGGCAATATTTGGGAGTTGGTGATCGGCCAGGACAAACCCAAAAAAATCTTGTCGGTGCCCGTCGACATAGAGAGTTTTCGTATCAGTCCCGATGGCAAAATGATTGTTTTCAGTGCGCGAGTGTTTGTTGATTGCGAAAATCTCGACTGCACCGCTCAACGCGCCGCACAGCAAAAACAACGAAAAGCCTCGGGACGACTCTACCATCAACTGTTCGTTCGCCACTGGGATCGTTGGCGTGACGGCCGACGAGCCCATCTGTTCGTGGCGCACATTGAAGATAAGCGGGTCCGTGATTTGATGCCAAACTGGCAAGCCGACGCCCCAGCGCCTCCCTTCGAAGGGAATGAGACATATCGCTTCTCCCCGGATGGTCGCTACCTCTTTGCCAGCATCAAAAACGCCAAGCGTGAGGAAGCGTGGTCGACAAATTATGATATTTATCGTTTTGACTTAGCCGATCCTGCCGCTGCGCCGGTGAATCTCACACAGGCCAATCCTGCGTGGGATACGGCACCGCAACCATCTGCCGACGGACGCCATCTCTATTACACAGCGATGGCGACACCCGGATATGAGTCGGATAAACGCACCCTAGTGCGGCTTGACCTGACAACCGGCAGCCTCACGCCCATCACCGGCCAGTGGGACCGCTCGGTTGACGCATTTCAATTAATTGGAGACGGGCGGATACTGATCTCGGCCTTGGAGAAAGGCCATCGCAAACTGTTTGTACTTGACTTAAATGGCGGCAAGATCACAACCATCGTCCCGCGTGGTAATGTCGCCGCATTTACAGCAAGAAATAAGACAATCATCTACCTTCATAATGACTTTTCGCATCCGAGCGAATTATACAAACTCACGCTCAACAGACGGATTCGTACCCAGCAACTGACCTATTTTAATAAGCCATTGCTGACACAGATTCAATTTGGTCGCTATGAACAATTCCGCTTTCAAGGCTGGAATAACGAATGGGTCGACGGCTATCTTTTTCGCCCGGTCAACTTTAAAAAACATCGGCGCTATCCTGTCGCGCTGTTGATTCATGGCGGTCCGCAAGGCAGTTTCTATAACCGTTTTCACTATCGCTGGAACCCGCAAATTTTCGCCGCCGCTGGTTATGTCACGGTCACGATTGACTTTCATGGCTCCACAGGTTACGGGCAAGCATTCACCGATAGCATTCAGAATGATTGGGGCGGCAAACCACTGGAAGATCTGAAAAAAGGCCTGGCATTCGTAGGGCGCCGCTACCCATTCGCGGACACCAAAAATGCGTGCGCCTTGGGGGCATCCTACGGTGGCTACATGATTAACTGGATTGCTGGTCAATGGCCGGAAAAGTTCCGCTGCCTGGTGAACCATGGCGGTGTTTTTGACAACCGCATGATGTATTACGCCACCGAAGAGTTATGGCTCCCAGAACGGGAACACTTAGGTCCTTATTATGATTTCGCGCGGGCGCACGAAAAACACAATCCGGCGCTTTATGTCAAACGCTGGAAGACGCCTATGCTGGTCATTCAAGGTGGCAGGGATTACCGCATACCAGAAACGCAGGCCATTGCCACCTTTACTGCACTGCAAAGGCAGGGTATCGACAGCGCTTTTCTGTACTTCCCAGACGAAAACCACTGGGTCCTAAAGCCCGCCAACAGTATCCAATGGCATGAAACTGTGCTGAGCTGGCTGCGCCGATATTTAAAGAACACACCGTAACCACAAGCACTAAGCGCGCCTTGTCGGCGCGCTTTCAGTCTTTTTTGAACTGTGACTCCCAGGTCTTAGCTATGTCCGATAGTTGTGCCTCGAGCTCCGCTTGTCGCGCAGCTTCAGCACGCTGGGCCTCCAACGCCTGCTCCATGGCAATCCGCTTTTGCGCTTCTCTGTGTTCTTCCGCCTTCGCCTGACGCAATGCTTTTTCTGCCTCCAGCTTTTTGCGCTCTTCTTCCACCAGCGCTTGCTTGGCAGCGATGGCTGCTTTTTTTTCTTTAATGGCTTCAAGCGCCAGTCGTTTTTCTTCTACGACCGCCTTTTTCTCTTCAAGCGTTCGCGCTGCCGCTTGTTCTTTGACCAATTGATCAATGCGCTCAATCAGCGATTGGTACAACATGGTTACCTCCGCATGGACATGGGGAAGGGGCCAGCGACGAAAGAACTGTTTTGCCTCGACAATATGACCTAGCTCCCTTGCTGCTCTCCTTAACACCGAGAGATCGAGCCTTGGCGCCGCTGTGGTTTGTTCGGCGAGCGCTTCTAGTGCGCTGTGGGCATTTCCAAACCACTCTGCCACCACTTGATCCTCTTCAGCACAAGGGTGCTGATGAAATACCGAAAACACCTTATCCAAGGTCAGGGACTCACACTTTGCCCAATGTTCCAACCGTCGCAACTGGCGTTCACGCCTCAGTATCGCGCTTGAATGGCGAAAAAAACGCCACAAACCACGGCCACCATCACGATAAACCTCGCGTAGGCACATCGCCAAAAAACGCGCCGACTTGGCCATGGTCAAAGAAAATAAACGCATAGAACGGGGCATTGCTATGTTGTCGGGTTCAAGGCTGGCGAATCAATTGAGTATGAAAGACAATAGCCATTAACGCAAGCCACCTCAGGGCACTTGTATGGATGACCACCGTCTTCTGAGCCATTTAGCACAGATACTCAACACAACGGCCGATGATTTAAAAAGCCGGTTAAATCCCGGCCACACGACTTTTTGGGAACGAAAGGTGTTGCCAAAGCTCATCGGCTTGCAGGATTGGCCAACGGTTGCCGTGCTATGTGCGCGGTTAGCCGATTATCTGACCAATCCCGCACTATGGCAACTACGTGCCGCATCCGCCCATTTTAGTGCTGGCCAGCTACTCGAAGCAGAAAATATTTTAC
>RFGJ01000173.1 GCA_003696665.1 Gammaproteobacteria bacterium
AACATACGAGCAAGGGAGTGCTTCCGAACGCACGTCACTCGAAATCCCTATGCGTTTTTGGTCGGTAAAAGACTTCCCGCAGCTTGCCGTGGGTAAAAGACCTTTTGTCATCCCTTCCGAGTTTTACTCCAGAGAGCTTGGGCTGCAGATAAGGAAAGAAAAAGAAGTTGCTTCATTTTTATAAATCGATAAAATGTCGTCCTATGTATACTGTTGCAATTGGCAGGCGCGTGCTGGATGCGTATAATCAAGCGCATGATACCGATTATACGCCTGAGCGTTTTTTTAATGAGGTGGTGTTTAAAAAGTTTTTAGATTCTAATAAGTATGTTTTTTACATACGCAATTCGCCTTTTGGTCAAATGAAAAAAGGGCAATCTGTCGATAAATTAACCCCAAAAGAGCGATTGCAAAAGCTTGAAGAGTTTCATCAGAAAGTCAAAATTAGAAAGTCTCGTGACGCAAGTGTAGCCTTCGGCTTTCCTGCATCCGATGAAGAAAAGTTTAATACAACGTCTGGATTAGTAACGGATATTCAGTTGGAGGTCCCCGATGATGACGTTTACCTGTCCTGGATTGGAGCCGCTACGGGTGTGGGTATTGCTGGGGGATTCATTTTGCTGTTCGATCATCCCGACATTCTGCTCAAAATAGTGAAGGGATGGGATGTGTACAGGAGGTTTTTGGACGATCCGACGATCGAGCTTGCACCCAACAAGTTGACTTCGTGGAATGGACAGTGGCTGAACTATGTGAATAGCGCGGACTACAGCGATGACTTCGATTTTGCGACGCTGAACAACCTTGGTTTTTTCAAACAAGGCAAGAGCTCGTTGGAGATTAATACGGTGAGTTGGGCTCGGCTGTTTTTCAATATCGCCAGGGCCCTCCCCGAGGAAGCCACCACGATGATGGTGTATGCATATTCCTTTGGACAAATGAACAAGACCCTGGGCTTTTTCCCCTTACAGCTTCAGGCGCCTCGCAAGCTCATCCGATTCTACAAACTGCTTTTTGGTGAAAACGCGGCGCTGACGGATCTCCGGACGTATGATGAAATGTACGGGGTGCACTTCAAGGCGGCATGTGCGCAGGGAGCTATTGGGCTCAAAGCACTGGAGCCACTCAAGCTTAGGCCTTTTTATTCGCCGGACAAGATGCCCAAGCTCAAGAAGAAGTCTGATCCCGAGAAAGATTATAAAGACAATATCATTCCTTTTCGAATCTTTAAAACATGGTTGTTAGCTATGATTACCAAAAACAAAGAAGAACAGCTCGATTTTAGCGAGCGGGTCGCCAAAGCTCTTTACAACTACCGACGGAGCGACAAAAAAGGTAGTACCAAATTTGCCAACAATGTAACCCAGTTGTTGCAGGCAGGCACGAAAGGTGCGTTTTTGAAACACCTCACCGAGATCGTCCAATCTTCCGAATGGGATGCCGAGTCTCTGGGCCTGTTCAAAGAGCTGAGGGACTTTGTCCACTACTTGCCTCCTGAGGAGTTTCGTTATTTCAATGTTTTGCTCAAGTTCGACTATGCTTACCAAGAACGGAATGGATGAATCCTCGCCTATGACCTATTTCATAACAAAAAAATAAAAAAGACATGAGTAGCAAAGCCATTTATGTACGCACCCTCAAAAAGGTCGATTTCAGCGTATTTGCCGTTGCTGATGGGCAAAAGTCCTATTTCGACCCCGTCTTCAATCGTACTGTGCCATTCTCGAGCGGACAGCAGGTCAAACGTTCGATTATCGACGCCATGGCAGTTCATTTGGGGGCCATGCCGGCACCAACGACTTTCGTTTTTGATGTGAATAAAAACGGTGAAATTGGCGAAGGTGAAGTTTTCGCCAGTTGTGATCCTTCCTTTCCGGACCAATTGGTAGGGGGGTGGATGAAGGCAGGTAAAGGTGGGAAAGAGCGTACGCTCAAGCGCCGTAGCCCGCTTTCTATCTCGGCTATGCGTGCTTTGCATCCCCAACTCGCTACCATTAACAAGGAGAATATCACTTTCGACCGCTCGGATCGCCCCAATAGCAAGGTGATCGTTCGCGATCCTCAGGGCAACCCCCTGTCCGAGGAGGAAATAGTGGCATTGCTCGAAGGGAAGGATCGAAGCCTGTTTCGCAAGTGGATTCCGGGGCAGACGCGCGCCACGGGGCTTTTCCTTCAAGACGTGGCAATAGATCTCGAGCGTCTTTTCTGCGTCTCGCTCAATCGTTACGAACCGGAAATTACAGAGGAGACCGAAGCAAAGCTTCGTGAAGCAGGGTGGGAAGAAGTGAACAATCGATATTATGGAAAGTGCCTGCAGGCACCAGCTGACATGCGAGAAAAAATCGCGGATGCGTTGGCCCGAGCCATCACGGATTGGCGTATTACGTCCAATCAGTCCCGGACCTTTGACGTAATGACCACCTTGGCCATAGCAGTTTCGGACAACGCCCAATTGATCGGCAATGCCATTAGGGCCAAATTGGTGGAAGATGCTGAAGACAAAGTGATTCCGGTCATCGACGAGGGACTCGCAGGTGTTGAGTTCTTCGTAACCCCCGCAGCTGGTGCTTACGCGCATGTTACCAATGAGTCGGCTGAGGCCGTTTCAGCAGCAGCGGAATACTTGAAAAAACAGATAATCAATGCTTATTCTGCTTGATTTTGATTGAACCGCGAGATGCCCGCTTTCTCTAGGGCATCTCGTTTTTTTTAGCAAGACGACCATGCGCCTCACCGCCACCCATATCGCTTACTATCACACTTGCAAACGCAAGCTTTGGCTGTTTCATCACGGCATACAGATGGAGCAGGAGAGCCAGGTCGTATATGAGGGCCGGTTGATCGGTGAGACCACCTACACCGATCGG
>RFGJ01000174.1 GCA_003696665.1 Gammaproteobacteria bacterium
AGGCTATAGAACGCTTTCATCAGCCAGAAAAGCGGCTGTCCGATCCACCACAACACCCCGTAATCGACGGTTAAGTCAAGGCCCGGCGCAATTTCCGCCAAAGTCTCCTGAATTTTCGGTCCAACGTACAGATCAGCCTTGAATTGGGCTTGACTGCCCGGTTTGATCTGGACCATGGGCTGCATGATGCCAATGGCGATATAACGATCAGGGGTCAAGGTATAAATTCGATTAACGCCTTCCGATCTCGGCACCCACGCCGACAGGAAGTAATGCTGCAAAATGGCCACCCAGCCACCATGGGTGGCGAGTTTCAACGGCTTTTCTCGAATATCGTCAAAATTATATTTTTCGTAACGCTTGTCTTCGGTGGAGAAGGCGGCACCTAGATAAGCGCGCATCCCAAGCCCTTGGCTGTCTTCAGGCGCATGCTCCGTATCGCGCACTAATTGAGTAAACAGCTGCGCCTTTTGGATCGTATTGCTTTTATTTTCAATTTGGTAATCCAGGGTAATTTGATAGCTGCCCCGTTGTAATCGGTACGTTTTGGTGAAACGCACACCCTGTTCATTCGTCCAAGACAACGGAACGACCAATACGCTCTGATCACTTGCCAAACGAAAGTATTTTTGGGGCGCGGTGAATAATGCTTTTTGTTTACCATCCGGTGAAGCAAGTCCAACCACCCCGGCTTGTGCCACGTAATGATGACCACCGTTGCGGGTCAATATCCGGACAGGGTTGTCTTTTTCATTGAGACGTTCCGGATACTTCAACAACGCCGCCTCGACCACATCTCCACCACGTGTATCGATTTTCAAGCGCAGTACATCCGTCTCCACCGTCAGCAGCGTATTCTCAGAAGAAGGACTTTGTCCCTGTGGCGCTTCAGTCGTCTCTGGAACAGCAGCCCCTGGCTCGACCGATGCCTCAGGCAAAACCGTAGATTGCTCGGGAGAATTGACCTTTTTCGCGGCACCATGATAGGTCTGCTGCCAATTGACAAATAACAAATAGGAGGTGACCGCAAATATCAAAAGCAACACACTACGCTTAGCGTCCATTTTCTATACTCTTTTTCACTTTAAATTCGAGATTTTCAGGAACCGGGTCAACGCCCCCCTCATTCAGAGGGTGGCAACGCAAAATTCTTCTCACTGCCAACTGCCCACCGCGCCAGATCCCATGACGTTCAATTGCCTCAATGGTGTAATGTGAACAACTTGGATAAAAGCGACAATTCGTGCCCAGCAACGGACTGATCAACCTTTGGTACCACCGAATTGGTAATGTGATGATATGGCTCAGCTTCATGTCTCACCTTGTTTTATTCGTCGGGAAATCTTCCCCCACAATTTGGCGAGCGATGCGAACAACACTTTATTATCCACATCTTTGACACCCGAACGCACCATAATCACGAGATCGGTTGGTCCAAGCAAGTTTTTATGATGCCGAAAGCTTTCCCGCACAAGGCGCTTTACGCGGTTCCTTTGCACCGCCTTTGGCAACTGTCGACGCGATACCGCCAGTCCAAGCCTTGGATGGTTCAGTCCATTAGGTCGATAAAGTACGGTAAAGAAACCATCACGCACACGCTGCCCATCAGAAAAGACCCGCGCAAATTCCTCTTTTTTGAGCAGTCGACAAGATTTGGGAAAGCGAAAATCAGTTTCTTTGACCAATCCTGATATTCCCATAACAATCAGGCCGGCGCCCCAACAGCAGCCGGCCTGTTCGTCAATTGACCTTCAAACAAGCAGGTTCTTAAGCCGACAATACCTTGCGGCCCTTCGCCCGACGCCGAGCCAACACTTTTCGGCCATTGGCCGTGGCCATACGAGCACGAAACCCGTGACGACGCTTACGCTTCAAGTTACTAGGTTGGAATGTACGTTTCATCGCGCTTTACCACTTAAATCGGTCCGGTACACTGTCAGTACCCCAAATCGGGATGGCGATGATACGCATCGATGGTCGTAAAGTCAAGCCGAAATAGCCCAAAGATGTCGGCTAGTTCTCCAGTCAATGTGAATAACTTATTGTTTTTATTAATGGTTGTATATATGACTTTAAATAAAAAAAGCCAAAGTTGATGTTTTTTAAGTGGTTGCGTGCATTTTTTATACTGGATTCGCGGGCAGTAATACAAAAATAAATGATAAGTAAAACTTAAGATCTATTTTAAGTGCTCATTGGTTTCTGTGGATAACTATAATAACGCTATGAATTGTATATGTTTTTTATTGTTGGTAACCTTGTGATCAAAAAGAGCTCAAACGTGTTGGTCGCTATTTGATAAAAAAACATGGTTTTTTATCTTTTGGACTTTATCCTCAGGTTTTATCACTTTTCTAGGTTGTTTTGGCGTCTTTTAGAATACTTTGTTTTTAGTTTGGCTATTGGCTTTTATGCCTGGTGAATGTAAGATAGCGCATAGATTATAAGACAGGTGTGGATAAACCTGCATATCTCCAAAGACAAACTTTACCAGACATCATTCAATAATAAGGTTAGTGGTGGTTATCGTGAGTTATCATTCGTTGTGGGAAAAATGTCGTCACCGCCTCCAAAGCGAACTGAGTGCACAACATTACAATACTTGGATTCTGCCATTAGAAGTTGACGCTCAAGCAGAAGAATCTCTACGGCTTGTTGCGCCTAATAAATTCATTGTTGACTGGGTGAAGGAAAAATATCTCGATAGAATCAGAGAGTTACTTACCGAACAGAATTTCCATAAACCGGTACAGGTGATTGTCTCCTCAACCAACAACCATACGAAACGCAGGGGACATATTTCGAATCGAGACATAGTGCATAATCGGGAAGATGCTAGGTTGATTGGTGCGCCTGGGCTTATTAAAAAGCATGACGATATCAGAACAAATCTCAATCCTGATTTTACTTTTGAGAATTTTGTAGAAGGTAAGGCAAATCAGTTGGCTAAGGCTGCAGCGCTGCAAGTCGTTGAGAATCCTGGAAAGGGTTATAACCCTCTTTGTCTGTATGGAGAGACAGGCCTAGGCAAGACGCATCTGATGCAAGCGATCGGTCATGCCATTCTCAACCATAACCCAAGCGCTAGAGTGGTTTATCTGCGTTCAGAGCGATTTGTCGCAGATATGGTAAAGGCCATTAAAAGTAATAGCATCGATGCTTTTAAACGATTTTATCGGTCATTGGACATTCTCTTAATTGATGATATTCAGTTTTTTGCACGCAAGACTGCTTCTCAGGAGGAATTTTTCCACACTTTTAATGAACTTCTAGAGCACGATCAACAGGTTGTACTGACCTGCGATCGATTCCCTAAGGAGGTGGAAGGCTTAGAGAACCGATTGAAGTCTCGGTTTGGCTGGGGGCTCACTCAAGCCATTGAGCCTCCTGAACTTGAAATGCGCGTTGCCATTTTATTGAAGAAAGCAGAACAGGTTGGCATCGAACTTCCATATGAAGTGGCGTTTTTCATTGCAAAACGAATTCGTTCCAACGTCAGAGAGCTCGAAGGGGCGCTAAAGCGCGTGGTGGCCAATGCGAATTTCACGGGACGCGCGATCACGCTCGATTTTACGCGGGAGGCACTTAAAGATTTACTCGCTGCGCAGGATAAATTAATCAACATTGATAATATTCAAAAAACCACAGCCGATTACTTTGGTATCAAGGTGTCAGATCTGTTGTCAAAGCGTCGTAACCGGTCGGTTGCCCGCCCCAGACAAATTGCGATGGCATTAGCGAAAGAGTTAACTAATCTCAGCCTACCTGAGATAGGCGAGGCTTTTGGCGGACGAGATCATACGACAGTGCTGCACGCATGTCGAAAAGTGAAAGAGCTTCGCGAAAGCAATAGAGAATTTGACCGGGATTATGGTAATTTGTTGCGTACACTGACTGGCTAATTGGGCCTGTGAGGAGCAGATGAAAATAATAATAGATCGTGATGTTCTGTTGGGGGCTTTACAGACTGTTTCGGGAGCGATAGAACGTCGACAGACATTAGCTGTACTCAGTAATATTCTTCTTGAGGCTGAAAGCGATTTTGTGCGTTTAAGTGCTACCGATCTCGAGATTGAGTTGTCCGTCACTCTAAAAGCGTCGTCTACCGTTAAGGTACTCGAAACAGGTGCGATAACTGTATCGGGAAAGAAATGGTTGGATGTGGTGAAAACACTGCCGACCGGTGAGATAGAGCTTTCCTTGGATTCGTCAAAATTTATTGTGCGTAGTGGGCGTAGTCGGTTTACGTTGACCACTTTGCCGGCAGTTGATTTTCCCCATTTAGAAGAAGGGATCGGCACCATTGAGTTTTCAATAGATGCGCCGCTCCTAGCCGATCTTATTGAAAAAACTCAGTTTGCGATGGCTGTGCAGGATGTGAGGTATTTTCTGAACGGTCTTTTGCTGGAGTCTGAGGAACAGTGCTTGCGGGCTGTGGCTACGGATGGGCATAGGCTGGCACTTGCCGAACAGACGCTCCCCCAATCGGTTGGTGATTTCTCGGTGATCATTCCCAGAAAGGGGGTGTTGGAGCTGGGTCGGATTGTTGGGCATGTCAATGATAAAGTGAAAGTTGTCGTCGGGAGCAACCACATTCGACTCACAGCTGGAGAGACCAAATTCACATCAAAACTGATTGATAGCAAGTTTCCGAATTACAAACAAGTCTTGCCGAAGGCGCACGAGTGTCATGTTGGTGTGGATAAAGAGGCTTTTCGTGAAGCTCTCCAGCGGACCGCGATCGTCAGCTCTGACAAATATAAAGGCGTACGAATTGTCGCACAGGAGGACGGACTGCTCCTATACGCGCGAAGCTCGGAGCAGGATGAGGCAGAAGTGTTTGTTGCCGCAGAAGTGAGTCGACCAGGTGTCGAGATAGGCTTTAACGTCCAATATTTGTTGGATATTACTAATGTGGTGGAAGGCGAATCGCTTGAAGTGCTACTTGGGGATGTCAATAGCAGTGTGCTTATTAAAGAGAAGGGGGTAGACAATCGCCTTTATGTTGTGATGCCAATGAGGTTATAAATAGGTGGTTTGGCATACGCTTTCCGGCCAAGGGGTGCGTAATTTGCACCCCTTTCACATTCGGCCGGCAGCAGAATGGAATTTTGTTGTTGGAGGAAATGGTGCGGGAAAAACCGCTTTTCTTGAGTGTTTGTCGATTTTATCAACCGCAAGGAGTTTTCGAACCGACACAATTGCCAAGGTCATATCTTTCGACGAAGAAGTATGTGTTGTGAGAGGTGAATCGTCCCTTTGCGGAACTTTCGGTGTGCAGAGGCAGCGAAAAGGCGGGATTGTTGTTGCCCACAATGGAGACAGAGATACATCACTTAAATATTTATTGGAGGCCCCCGCATTCAAAATTATCGAGCCGGATGTGATAGATTCACTTGATGGAGGCGCCGAGGCGAGGAGAAAAGCGTTAAACTGGCTGATGTTTCACGTGGAACATTCGACACGATCTGTACTTAGAAATTACAAGCGCCTGCTGATACAACGCAATCAACTGTTAAAGCAATCGCCGGTCGACTTATCTTATCTAGCAGCGTTTGACAAGCTATTTTGTCGAGTCGGAGAACAATACGCCAAAGTCATTCAAGAAACCTTTGAGCTAACCGTACAAAGTTTTTCCGAGTTAATAAAATCAATTGCTACCCAAGTGAACTTAAAACAATTCAAGTTTCTCGACGGCCTCCATTTTGGGCTTAGACCGGGATGGGCGCAAAGCGTGTCGTTTCAAGAAAGTATTTCGCGGCAGCTCGATTCGGATGCTGAAAGGGGATTTACGCAATCTGGTCCCCATCGCTTCGACATCACCGTTAAGATCAAGACAGGGGAGTTCGCCACGGATGTGCTGTCCCGAGGCCAGCTGAAATTGCTTTCCATTCTATGGCACCTGTCAACAACAATTGCACTAACACGAAAAGAACGTCCGGTGGTTTTAGCAGTGGACGATCTGTTTGCTGAATTCGATCAACAAAGCGTTAGCCTCGCACTTGTCGCTTGCCAATGTATCCATGCGCAGAAATTTATGACTATCCTGCCCAACTCGCTTGAGATGCTGGACAGACCGCTGGTAATGAAAGCTGACGTGTTTCACGTGGAACATGGTAGAATAACGGCAGTGCAACAGAACAAAACAAACATCTAGGAATTCGCTCTATGGCTGAAACAACCACTTCTTACGATTCTTCAAGCATCAAGGTGTTAAAAGGACTGGATGCCGTTCGAAAAAGACCTGGCATGTACATTGGCGACACTGATGATGGTACAGGCCTTCACCATATGGTCTTTGAAGTGGTCGATAATTCTATCGATGAAGCTCTGGCTGGTTTCTGCGATACCGTAGAGGTGATCATACATTCGGATAATTCTGTGACCGTGAAGGATAATGGGCGCGGAATTCCTGTCGAAATTCACCCTGAAGAAGGCGTCAGTGCCGCCCAAGTGATTATGACTGTCTTACATGCCGGCGGGAAATTTGATGATAACTCCTATAAAGTCTCGGGCGGACTGCATGGTGTTGGCGTCTCTGTTGTGAATGCGTTGTCAGACAAACTTTACCTCACGATTCGTCGGGGTGGGAAAGTCTACGAACAGGTGTATCAGCGAGGTGAACCGCTTGCCCCTATAAAGGCGGTCGGGGAAACTCAGCAAACCGGAACGGAAATTCGTTTCTATCCAAGCCCAGACACATTTTCGAACATCGACTTTCATTATGACATTCTTGCAAAAAGGCTGCGCGAATTGTCATTTCTTAATTCCGGTGTGCGAATCCTTCTATCCGACGAGCGGACAGGCAAGCAAGATATTTTCCATTATGAAGGGGGTATCAAAGCGTTTGTCGAATATTTGAATAAGAATAAAAACCCGATTCACCCGACTGTTCTGCATTTTTCAGAAAGCAGAGAGGATGGTATTACCGTTGAAATTGCCATGCAATGGAATGACTCGTTTCAGGAAAATATTTACTGCTTTACAAACAACATTCCACAGCGCGACGGTGGTACACACTTGTCGGGTTTTCGTGCCGCACTGACAAGGACATTGAACAATTATATTGATAAAGAAGGCTACAACAAGAAAGCAAAAGTGAATACCACGGGGGATGATGCAAGAGAAGGACTGACGGCCGTTGTGTCCGTCAAGGTGCCGGATCCAAAGTTTTCCTCACAAACGAAAGATAAGTTGGTTTCATCCGAAGTCAAAGGCGCCGTCGAGCAAGTGATGTCCGAAAAGCTTGGAGAGTTCCTTTTAGAACATCCAAGCGAAGCCAAGGCGATTGTGACCAAGATGGTGGATGCGGCAAGGGCGCGCGAGGCAGCACGTAAGGCGAGAGAAATGACACGGAGAAAAAGTGCGCTCGACATTGCCGGATTGCCCGGTAAACTGGCGGATTGCCAGGAGAAAGATCCTGCAAAATCAGAACTTTTCATTGTTGAGGGGGACTCAGCCGGCGGGTCTGCCAAGCAGGGTCGCGATCGCGCGTTTCAAGCCATCCTTCCATTGAAAGGGAAAATTCTTAATGTTGAAAAGGCGCGCTTTGACAAAATGATCTCCTCGCAGGAGGTAGGCACGTTAATTACGGCGCTGGGCTGTGGCATTGGACGCGAAGAGTTTGACCCAGACAAAACCCGTTACCATCGAATCATCATTATGACAGATGCGGACGTCGACGGTGCGCACATTCGAACGTTGTTGTTGACTTTCTTTTATCGACAAATGCCGCAACTTATCGAACGCGGCTATATTTATATTGCGCAACCACCGTTGTATAAGGTGAAGAAAGGAAAACAGGAACTGTACCTGAAGGACGAGTCTGCGCTCGAAGATTACCTAATGACACTGGCCCTTGATGGGGCTCAGGTTTACCCATCGGAAGGCGCTGATCCCATTCAAGGCGATGCTTTGGCCCGATTGGCAGAGGCTTATCATAAAGCGCGCTTAGTGATTAAGAAACTTAACCGTATTTATCCCGAAGAGATGTTGGAAGCATTGATTGATGGGCCAACATTGCCGGTTGACGACCTCTCAAGTTTGGATCGTGTCGAGCAATGGTGTGACGCAATGAATCAAATTTTTGAAGTTCAGCCAACGCGTCAGGCGCATCATTTTCAGTTTGTTGTTCATAAGGACAGTGAACGAGCCTTGTATCTACCTCAAATTGTGGCCAGGCAACATGGCGTGACCTCGACTGCCACGCTCACTCGTGAATTCTTTCTTTCCGATGATTATCAAGTTCTTCGCCGCTTAGGTGAACTGTTGGCAGATTTGATACAACCGGATGCTTATGTGGTTCAAGGGGATGCGACCCACAAGGTAAACTCATTTGCCAAGGCGATCACATGGTTAATGCAGCGTGCTCGAAAAGGGCAGACTATACAACGCTACAAGGGATTGGGAGAAATGAACCCAGACCAATTGTGGGAAACCACGATGGATCCGGCGACCCGCAGGCTCTTGCAGGTGACGATCGAGGATGCGATCGCAGCTGATCAACTCTTCACCACTTTGATGGGGGATGATGTTGAACCGCGTAGAGCCTTTATCGAAGCGAACGCTTTGGCGGTCTCCAATTTGGATGTTTAGTTTGACCGAACGCAAGGCGGGAGTATGTATTCTTGGCTAAGCTAGCCAAAAACGGGTGTGAATGTGGAGTTTATCCTTTGAAATCAATTCGTATCGCGACACGTAAAAGCCCTCTTGCGCTGTGGCAAGCAGAGTATGTGGCCGAACGACTGAAAAGGCACTGGCCTGGATTGTCGGTGACTTTAGTGCCGATGACCACAAAGGGGGACAAAATTTTGGATACGCCCTTGGCGAAAGTGGGCGGCAAGGGGCTATTCGTCAAAGAGCTTGAACGCGCTTTGCTGGATCGCGAGGCCGACATTGCTGTGCACTCGATGAAAGATGTGCCAATGGAATTTCCGGACGGTCTCGGCATTATCGTTGTCTGTCAGCGTGAGACCCCAAACGATGCCTGGGTGTCCAAGACTGCATTTACTGATTTGCCACAGGGCGCCGAGGTGGGCACTTCCAGTTTGCGTCGAAAAATTCAACTGCGTCGGCTACGGCCCGATCTCACCATTCGTGATTTGCGGGGGAATGTTGGCACGCGACTGGCCAAACTCGAAGCGGGCGATTATGACGGCATTATTTTAGCCGCTGCTGGTTTGAAAAGGCTTGGACTGGAAGCGAGCATTCACTCTGTTTTCTCAACAGAGGATTTTATACCGGCAGTTGGGCAAGGCGCGATTGGCGTTGAAGCACGAGTCGATGATGCGCGTGTGGCCAATTTGCTGGCACCGTTGCATTGTGCCGAAACCGCTGATCTTGTCTCGGCTGAGCGAGCGTTTAACGCGCGACTCAATGGCGGCTGCCAAGTGCCAATTGCCGCCCATGCAGTTTTGTCCGAAAAAGATAAGTTGGTACTCACTGGCATGGTGGGGCGCGAATCCGATGGAAAAATACTCAGAGAACGGATTGAAGGTCGGCGCGGTGAGGCAGAAGCCATGGGTGTGGCTTTGGCAGAGTTGTTGCTGAAACAGGGCGCAGATGATTTGCTCAAAGGCATTACCCTTTAAAAGGTGCTGGCTCACCCGAAGCGAAGCCGACAATCAGCGTATCGAGTTGGCCGTTCGGAAGCTTGGCATATCAACACAGCGCCAGACCTTCCTCTCTTTGCCTGTGCTACACATTACGTCCACAGGTGCGTTGCCACCACCAGAAGCGCCTGAGATGGTCATCTTTTTCTCACGATGGGCGGTGGATCAATTGACCCCAGAATTAATCACACGTTGGCAGAAGAAACACATGCGTTTTATTGCGGTTGGCAAGAGCACCGCCGCTGCAGCGGCGCGCCATTTTGGGCAGATCGAAACGCCGGAGACACCTTCTTCCGAAGGGCTCATACAACACCTTAAAAAGAATCCGCCAATCAAGAGCGATCGAGTTCTTCTGGTGCAAGGCGAGGGTGGCAGGACGTTGGTATACGACTACTTAGTGGCCGGGGAGTGGAGCGTGTCATGTTGGCGTTGCTATCGTCGGACGCCCATTCAATGGACTGAAACCAATCTACAGCAAGTGGTTTGCTTTTCTCCCCAGTTGGTGGTGAGCGCGAGCGTCGAGCAATGGCATGCTGCGCGACCTGCCCTAGAATATTTTTATCATAAGACTGGCAACAAACCATTGATATTAGTAGTATCTAAACGAATTGCCGAAGAAGTGACGCAAGCGGGTTGGCCGGTCGCTATCGCGCAAGATGCCATGCCGGAGACTGTCGCGAGAGCGATAAAGAATCTATTGGACAAAGAACGCCATGAGTGAAGCACAACAACCACCGCAAGTAGAGGAAGAAACTGTCGACTCTCAGTCTGAAGAGAGCCATAACGTGCGCATTAAATCGAAAAAAAAGCCTAACGGCCTGCGCTGGGTTCTCCGTTTTGCGTTATTGGTTGCTATCACGTTATTGGCTTGGTTGTTCTATCAGTTGTATCAAAACCAGCAAGCCCTTTCCCACCATATTAAGCGCTTCAACGGCGATATGGCCAAGATGCAGGGTCAATTGGACAGCCTTGCGCAGCGTGTGGAAAAGCAAAGCCAATATGCCCAGCAGATGGCTGCGCTGGCGCAAAAGATTGAAGCGATCAAAACAGAACTTAAGCAAAGCGAAACCAATTTGCAACAAATGCTCAATGCTGTCGCGAACAAGGTCAATCAAGCAAACCGTCACGTTGGAGAGACGGCGCTGGCCCTGTCCCAAATCTCTGTTTTAATTGCTCAAGCTGAGCAACAATGGCTGCTGACCAGAGATGCCAGCCGCGTTTTACCGTTGCTTGAAGCCGCAGACAGACAGCTTTCACAACTGACAGATACACGACTGCTACCAGTACGCAAGGCTATCAACAATGACTTGTTGGTATTACGGCCTCTTGCCGAACACAGTGTGTTGAATTTGTATTTGAAGGTATCGAGTTGGCAGAAGCTTATCGACAAACTTGTGTTCAATACCGTCATCACCCATCCGCGAGAAAATGCGCCTTCTGACGCGGTTAGTCAGAGCACCGGTTTGCGTGCTGTCCTGAAAAAATGGTTTCGTGTTAAATCGCACAAGCAGCTCCCGCTGCCGCCCCTAAGTGATGAAGAGGAATGGTTGCTTCGTCAAAACTTGCAACTACGACTTGTTGCGTTGCAATGGTTTTTGCTTGCCGGGGAAAGTGACGCCGCCACAAGGTTACTCACAGATCTGGAAGAATGGTTAACAAAGTTTGTCTTAGATGATGATACGCGTGATTTGCTTATGGCAGAGGTTACGGAATTAAAGGCCACTCTACGACAAAAACCACTTATCAGCATCACGCTGTCAACACCTCAGGCGTGGCGAGTGTTCGAAGGCGCATGGCGGGGGGAGAAGCAACAGTGAGCTGGCGCTTGTGGTTGGTGGTTTGCCTTTTGTTGGGCGCATTGGTGGGGCTTACTATCCCACACATACCTGGTTACTTAGTGGTTGTTTTTGACAACTACACTGCAGAGGTGCCCCTTTGGTTGCTGGCTTTAGGGCTTATGTTGCTCTTTATTGCAGGAATTTCTTTGGCTTATTTGTTAGGTCGGACGTTTCGTTACTGGCACCGGTCGGTGCGTCGAATCAGCGGACATTCTTGGCGTGTCGCACGACGGAAGACCATTGCCGCTATGGTCGCCTTTGCCGAAGGCAATTGGGCTGATGCAGAAAAACTGATGATTCAAGCGGTCAAACATGCGGACACAAAGCTGATAAATTATTTGATCGCGGCGGAAGCGGCACAAAAACAAGGCGAGCCCACGCGGCGTGATGAATATTTGCGTTTAGCGAAAGAGATTGCTCCGGAAGCAGATTTGGCCATAGGCTTGACACAAGCTCGCGCTCAGATGGAATCGAATCAATTGGAGCAGGCAAGCGCCAATCTTGAACATCTCTATTCGATGGCACCACGTCATCCATATGTACTCCAGTTGTTAGCGGAAACGTGCTACAAAATGGAAGATTGGCCACGATTGATCCAGTTATTGCCAAATGTTTCGAAAACAATTCCAAATCCCAGACAACTACCGGAATGGATAAAAAAAGCGAAAATCAAATTTATCGCGCTGCAGGTGGAAGCTGGCGATTTGCCGTCGTTAAAAAAGTTTTGGAAAAAATTATCTAAAGCAGATAAGGAAGACGAATCAATATTAGTCGCTTATATTGAGGGATTGGCAAAACTCGGCGAACAAAAGCAGGCCGTCAAGTTATTACAAAAGAAAATTGTCGAGGCGCCAACTGATGAGTGTTACTTACTCTATCGGCGGATGCCGCATCCAGACATTGCCAAGGCCTTTCAATGGTTAGAAGCAAGGCGTGATGAGGAACCGGACAACGTGGTTTTACTTGAAACCTTGGCGGTCATTGCCGAAAAAGCTGAACTCCCTGGCAAAGCACGAGATTACTGGGAACAGGTATGTGCTGTGTGCTGTGATGAAAGCGTCAAGCTGAAGTTGGCTCGGGTTTACAACCAATTGGGTGAAAGTAAGAAGCTTGAAGCGATTATCCAGCAATTATTAGACTAAACATAATTAGAAATGCTTTTTTACTTTGACTAGGAATTGAACATCACTAATATCGCCCTCGGCGCCAATGGGAAAGGCGAAGTCGATGTGCACTACTTTATCGGTACCGGCTTTTTGTGACACTAAACGTAACCCAAACCCCACATTCGCGAGCACACCATTGTCAGTGGTGCCGTTATCGCCATTGGCAAACCAGGCCCGCCCAACATCCAGAAAAACGGCACCACCAATGTCGAACAGTGACCATAACGACCATGGTGTGTAGAAACGC
>RFGJ01000175.1 GCA_003696665.1 Gammaproteobacteria bacterium
CCACTAAAGTGAATTACCTTCCACTAAAATACCTTCCTCAAAGGTACCTTGCGGTGTGTCTAAAGGAGGTCTGTTTTGCTGGTGGATTGCTGGGGAATTGCTGCTATGCTGTGGGTGGGTTGCTAGTGCTCTTGTGATTATGCACTTAGTCTGGTGTACTTTTGGTGTGTATTTGTTTGTTGTTAAGTATGTAGGTGTTGTAGCAGCTGAGGGTGGTAGGTGTTTACCAGGGTTCCTCCGGTTATCCTCTGGTTGTGCTGTGGGCTTTCTCCAAGTATTCTCCGGGGGTCCTCCAGGGTATCTCCAGGGTTCCTAGGTTGGTTGTAGTTATAGGGACTGAGACTGTAGTAGTCTACAGGATATGTGAGAGGGTAATAGACCTAGTAGCTGTTGTATGGTATACGAAGATCCTGGGTAGTTGGTGGTTAGATGGTTGATCATACCAGAGATCCTGGGTGTAGATGTGGGGGGTGTGTGTATACACAGGAAGTCCTGCAGGGTTCCTGCTAGTATCTCTAAGTGTCTTATGGTGGGTTCAGCCGTAGAGGGTACCTGGATATGATCAAAGGGTACAAGTAGTTTGGGTAGGGTGTTGTAGTGTGTTATATGTAGAGTTGGTAGCAGGTTGATTACCACGGTATCCAGGGGTTCTTGGGTTGGGTTCAGGTAATGGTTAGCAAATGATCCCTGGAAAGACAAGATGAGACTGTGTTTACCTGTAGGGAGGTAGGGTTCAATGGTAGTGTCTACATAGCTCCTGGATATCCTGGCCCTTAGGGTAGGTGGAATGAAGGCTAGTATAGAGTTAAGCACAAGGTCTACTGGCTTGTAGAGTGCCCGGTCTTCCTCCCTAGTTGGAGCTTGGTTATGTAGTATGTAGTAGGACATAAGGTTACTACCAGTGTATTTGATCCTTACGTAAACATGATCCTTGGTTTCCTCCTTAATATGAGCTACATAGTTAGAGGTTTCTGTTCTACTTAGGGTTACTTTACCTATACACTCTGTGTCATCTAGGTCTCTTCTTTTATATACCCACTCTTTTGTATCAGCTACAGCTAGGGGTAGAGTATTGGGATCGAAGAGGATATTCCGGAAGAAGTGGATGTCCTCCTTCTTGTCCTGATTGAGTAGCACTTGGTCTCTAGTCATAGTCACAGTATGCATCTATTGGTTCAAAGTAGGATCCTGTACATGAGAAACGTGGGTCATCCTCCTCTTCTTCCTCATAATATTCCCGCATTCTGTCGTCATGTTCCTGTATCATGCGTTCATACATCATGTCCTCGTATTCTGGATCGTATCTAAAGGAGGGTCCTAGGGTAAGGGTATCTGGTGATAGGCCTAGGTACTCCACTAGATAGTCGTAGCAGAAGTCCATAGCATTATACTGGTCCTCTCTTGCTCTACTGGCACTAGGGCTGTTGTAGCCACAGTTAGAGGAATAGATACGTCCACTACTACTGCAGTCCTCTCCATAGTAGCCTGTAGTTACACGAGCATAGACGGAGTTGAAGTTACTCGGGTCTACCTCTACGGTTCCATAGCTACTCTCTACTTCTACAGTAACATCGCCTGACTTGGGGTACTTGATTCCATATACCATGATACTTGTAGTGCTACCGTCAGCTGCATCTGCTACTATGTCGTAGCTCACACTGGTAGGCTCCTTATCGCAGTATATATTCTTTATCACATCTGCAGTTGACACACCTGCTACATTCCCATCCGATATGGTGACCTGGAAGGGACCTCGGTTATAGTGGTTATCATCAGAACACCTAACCGACACAGTTATCGAAGCACCCGTGGCTGCGCTATCTGGTAGTAAGTCGAAGCCACGCTTCGGCATATCCGGCGAGTATGGATAATACTTCAAGTATTCTCGGTAAGCCTTCCTGTACTCCTTAGCTGTCTTAGCAGCAGTTAGGTCAGGAATCACAACATTAGCACCATACTTGTAGATGCACTCATCATAGTTATCCCTCTGCCACTGTGGTGCTAACTTACCCCTAACAAAGGTATACCGGCCTCCGTTAATCTCTTCGTACCTTACTCCATATACTAAACCGCCCACCAATACTAGCAGGAGGCCTGCTAGTTTCCATCTACTTATACTCTTCATACCTACATATACAAGAGAGATAAGACAATATGTCAAGCAACTTGCCCAAGCAAATGATACGTTGCTTGACATAATACATACTCCTACC
>RFGJ01000176.1 GCA_003696665.1 Gammaproteobacteria bacterium
TCAGCAGGCTTTTGTCTTGCCCCATACGCCGAGAACGGCCACCTGCGAGTACCACGCCGAGCATGGTTCATCCCCCAATCATGGCCAGTTGTTTGGTCATCCCAGTACGCCCCTGATGTAATTGATGACCTTCAGACTTACGTTGCAAAAGCGCGAGAATCTGTGCTTTCAGTTGCGAAAGTTGCGCGTCGTTTTGCATGAAGTGGCGCAGCGAATGTCCTTCCGAGGCAAACAAGCACAGGTGCAAATTCCCCTCTGAACTGATGCGCAACCGATTGCAGCGCCGACAAAAATCGGGACTATAGGGCATGATAAGGCCGATGCGGCCGGCGTAATCCGGATGGACCATTTCCACGGCAGGCCCTGATGTGGGGCTCCTGGCCACTTCTCGCCAGCCGAGCGTGTATAATTTGTCGCGTACGAGTGCGCCGCTGACGTGGTGACGCTTGAAATAGGCCAGGTTGTCGCTTGTTTGCATGAGCTCAATGAAACGAATACTAATTGGCGTATCCTTGATCCACGCGAGAAATTGATCAAGCTGATGATCATTCCACCCGCGCAGTAAAACGCTGTTGACCTTAACTTTGAGCCCTAAGCTTAGGGCTTTGTCTATACCCTCCAGAACTTCGCGCAGACGATTGTGGCCAGTGAGCGACTGAAAAAGTCGTGCATCGAGACTGTCCACACTGACGTTCAGCGCGTCCAACCCGGCCTCGACCCAGCCAGAAACTTTTTGCGGCAGCTTGTAGCCGTTGGTTGTCAGCGCAATGGTTTTCAGTCCGTCCAGTGCCCGAAGGCGTGCAATGATTTCAATAAGATCGCGACGGATGGATGGTTCTCCACCAGTCAGACGAATTTTTTGGATGCCAAGTTGGGTGAACGCGGTTGCCACTCTTCCAATTTCTTCGAGCGACATCTCATTGCGTGTTCGCTCGCACTGGTAGCCGTCAGGTAGGCAGTATTGGCAGCGAAAATTGCACACATCAGTCACCGACAACCGAAGGTAGGTAAACTGGCGACCGAAGGCATCGCTTAACATAAATTTCTCCTTTCCAATGAAGCCAATGCTTCGGGAGGCACGGGAATTTCTTCCAGCACCCGGCGCGTGACGCGCGGCGTGCCGCCATGGCCGGTGGCTTTAGGTCAAGCACGCTCGGAGTGATTTCATACCAGATACTATAGTCTGTGCTTTTGGAATTGATTTGATCTATATCAACTTTATGACAATGTCATGCCCGCAAAATGTTTGTCGTGGCTATCGTCGGATGGGGATGAAGGTGGATTGGACATCGGAGCGATTGAACCGTTATGCACGTCAGGTCAATTTGACAGGGTTTGATTTGGAAGGGCAAGAGCGCCTGTACGCGGCACATGTGCTGGTGATTGGGGCAGGTGGACTTGGCTGTGCGGCGGCACAATATCTGGCATCGACTGGTGTCGGCACAATCAGCCTTGTCGATCCGGATAGTATTGAAGCCAGCAATCTGCATCGACAGATTTTGTATCGATCTGATGACATTGGACGACCGAAAGTGGAAGTGGCGGCACGTGTGTTACAAACGATGAACCCCGATATTCTAGTACACACCTATCAAACACGTTTTGAGGCCGCCTGGTTCGAACAATATGGCGAGAAAGTCGATGTGGTGGTGGATGCCACGGACAATCGTCAAAGCCGTGAAATCATCCATCAACAATGCCGCCAACGTTTAATCCCGTTGATTATGGGGGCGGCAATACGGCTGGAAGGGCAGATTTCGGTCTTTACGCATCAAGCGGGGGCGCCATGTTTTGCATGCTTGACACAATTGTTTGGCGAGACCGAATTAAGCTGTGTCGAAGCGGGTGTGATGCCTGCCGTGGTGGGCACCATTGGCAGCTTGCAGGCGCTAGAGGCGGTGAAATTGATTCTTGGATGGCCAACAATGTCCGCAGGCGAGCTGCTGCTTTTTGATGGCCGCACGAGCGAGTTCAGAGTGCTCAAAATCGCGCGTATGCCTCATTGTCCTGTCTGCGGCCACGAGATCGATAGTTAAATTGATCTGAGTCAAGGGAAAAAATCGCGCGAAGCGTAGCCTAGAATCCATAGAAAATTTGTGGACTTTGGGCGAATGGTGAACTACGCACGTCGGCGACTATTCCGAATGTCATGGCAGACGCAGTGTTCACGCGGCGTCACACCGATGCGTCCACCGTGGTCATTGCCTGAAGCACAATTTATCGAGGCTTGCCATCGTTGCCACGCCTGTATTGAGGCTTGCCCTGAAGGCGTCATTGTCTCGGGTGATGGCGGTTTTCCTGAGGTCCGGTTTGATCGTGGTGGATGTACCTTTTGTGGCATGTGCGCGCAAGCATGCCCATCTGGCGCGATCGATAGACAAAAACAGGCGACGCCGTGGCACCTGGTAGCCTCGATTTCGCAAGACTGCCTCGCAAAAACAGGTGTGGCTTGCGAAAGCTGCCGCGATGTGTGTGATGTTCGCGCCATCCGCTTTACCCCCAAACTGGGCGGCTGGCCTGTTCCCCATGTGGATACGGAAGCCTGCAACGGGTGCGGGTTTTGTGTGTCCGTTTGTCCGGTCAACGCGGTGGCAATGACATCAACCATAGAGGAGCCCGAGGAATGAACGATACCGTCAATATTGTTGGCGTTTTGGTCCACTGTGCACCGGAAAACACAGAGTCGGTGGCACAGCGTTTGAAAAGTATTGTGGGCGTTGAGGTGCATGCGCAGGATGACAAAGGTCACATTGTGGTGACCGTGGATGAATCTGAAAGCGACGGGACAGCTGTAGAGCAACTGGAAAAGATTCATCGTATGGACGGCGTTTTGTGTGCCGCGCTCACATACCATCACGTGGAAGACCGGCAACGGCTGGATGAACCAATGCCAGTCGATGAACCAAATTCACCCAGTATAGCGCTATGAGGAGATAGCCATGAGTTTGACGCGACGCGACTTCATTAAAGCACAGGCGGCTACTGCAACGGCTGTGGCTGCAGGCATGTCTATGAAAACGCTGGCCACCAATGTGACCACTGAACGGAAAAAGACCGAAATTCGTTGGGACAAGGCACCATGCCGTTTTTGTGGCACTGGGTGTGGTGTGCTGGTAGGGGTGCGCGATGGCAAAGTCGTAGCCACACAAGGTGATCCGCAAGCCCCAGTGAATCGAGGATTGAACTGTATTAAAGGGTATTTCCTGTCGAAAATCATGTATGGGAAGGATCGGCTCACCCAGCCTTTGCTGCGCAAGAAAAATGGACGTTATGACAAAAACGGAGAGTTCGAGCCAGTCAGCTGGGATGAAGCCTTCGACGTGATGGAACAGCAGTTTAAAAAAGCGCTGAAAGAAAAGGGGCCGACTGCGGTCGGTATGTTTGGTTCTGGCCAATGGACAATTTGGGAAGGTTACGCTGCAGTCAAATTAATGAAAGCAGGCTTCCGCTCGAACAACATTGATCCCAACGCACGTCATTGCATGGCGTCCGCCGTTGGCGCTTTCATGAGAGCATTCGGCATGGATGAGCCAATGGGATGTTACGACGACATCGAAAAGGCAGATGCGTTTGTGCTTTGGGGTTCAAACATGGCGGAAATGCACCCTATCTTGTGGAGTCGGGTGTCAGATCGCCGGTTGAGTGAGCCTAGCGTTAAAGTGGCGGTGATGTCGACCTTCGAAAACCGTTGTTTTGATTTGGCAGATATCGACATCGTCTTCAAGCCGCATACGGATTTGGTGATTGCCAACTATATTGCGAACTACATTATTCAGTCCGGCAATGTGAACCATGATTTCTTGAAAAAGCACGTTAACATCCGCAAGGGCGTGACAGACATTGGTTATGGTTTGCGCCCTGAGCATCCGCTAGAGAGAAAAGCCAAAAACCCGGGCAATGGTGGCTCAAGCCCGATGACCTTCGAGGAATACAAGGCATTCGTTGCCAAGTATGATCTCGATTACACGCACCAAATGACCGGAGTGCCGAAGCATAAACTAGAAGCCCTAGCCAAGCTTTATGCTGATCCGAAGATTAAGGTGGTGTCTTTCTGGACCATGGGTATGAATCAGCACACCCGTGGTGTTTGGATAAA
>RFGJ01000177.1 GCA_003696665.1 Gammaproteobacteria bacterium
CACGCGTCGGCCAATTTTGGGATCACTGCCAAGATACACCGTTCCCATCGCGCCTTGACCAAGCACACGCTCAATCGTATATCGACCAAGCTTGGGCGGGTGTATGTCTTTTGCCGAAAGGATAAGTGTTTGCGCCCCAGAAGCTGGACGTTCTCCAGAAACCACCTCCATGGCCTGCTTCAGTCTCGAGACTCTACCTGACAAACGCTTGGCCCATTCGCCAGATTGCTCCGACATGTATTGATAGACGCGTAATGCGCTCGCATAAGCGCGACGACTTTCCATATCAGCCGCCAATGCAGCCAGCAAATCCGCCACATAGACACTCCAACGACAATCTTTTAGATGCGCGAATGCCGCGTCAAATTCCCCTTTTTCACGGGCAACTTCAGCCAATTTTTGCTGTGCCTCGTCCCGCATTCGGTACAGTCCTTCCTTTCTCCGTTGGGCAGCATAAGCCAATTGATAAAGTACCCACACCGCAGACCACCACACGGCCAGTCCCGAAAACCCAAGCCACCAATGGTGCAAGGCCGCCAGTGCATAATCGGCACTCAAGAGGGCAAAGACGGCAAAGCTGTGAACCAGTACACTGGTGCCACGCGAAAACCGTTTATCCAACCACAGCAATAAGCTGACAAATATCATTGACAGCACAAGCCAACCCCAGATTGCCCATGCCGGACGCCAGTCATAAGCGCCCGTCAGTAGGGCCAAGGTATCAAGGGCGGCCAGCTGACTGTAACGATCACCGAGGGGGGCCACAAATACGATGGTATCTTTCCACAGAACGGGATTTTGACTGCCCAATTCCGCAAAAGAGGTACTGGACATCATGCTGGTCGGTGTGCGTCGAAAAAACTGGCCATTGGCGCCAATAGGATACGGCAATCCTTTGAGTCGCCAACCATGCCATTCATCCAGCCTCAACTCCGCTACACCGGCAAGCTGCATTGGTAATGTCAGCGCCAACTTATCGGACACTTCCACAAAACCAGCACCCCCGTCAATGGTCACCGGCGCTCCCCCCGCCGCGACTTCTTGCCAGTCACTTCGCACCCAACTGACAAGCTCAGTTTGTGGCACAATCTGCCGCCACAGCCACCATGTCGTCGGCCAAGTCGGAAAAGCTGCCTCGTGCAGTGGGATTACCCACGGTGTTCCACTGACCCGTGGTTGACGAGCCGGATACGCTGGTATCCAAATCGAGGTGACAGAAGATAATTTAGCCAAGGCCGTCACTATTGCGCTGTCCACGGGCCGTGGCTGGCCTGGCGCATTCCAATTCACCGGCGATCGATGGCTCCAGTCCCCTGCCAGCACCAGTGCGCGCGGTGGTGTTTCGTACAGCACGGGCAAATTGTCCAATAATCTCGCTTTGCGTTGCGCATCGGTCAATGAATCGACAAAAGTCATATGAAGCACGGGCGAGCGTGCCACTTTTGGGGCGA
>RFGJ01000178.1 GCA_003696665.1 Gammaproteobacteria bacterium
GCGTTCGATCTCTTCAGCTATTTGCGGATTTTCCTTGAGATACTGAACCGCATTTTGTTTGCCTTGCCCAATTTTCGTTCCCTGATACGAATACCATGCGCCAGATTTGTCCACCAAATTTTGGCTGACACCCAAATCGATGAGTTCCGCCTCGCGACTAATCCCTTCGCCATACAGTATCTGAAATTCTGCTTGCCGGAATGGTGGTGCCACTTTGTTTTTGACGACCTTGACACGCGTTTCGTTGCCAACGACCTCGTCACCTTGTTTAATCGCGCCTGTTCTACGAATATCCAAGCGCACCGATGCATAAAACTTCAGCGCATTCCCGCCGGTGGTCGTTTCAGGATTTCCGAACATCACGCCGATTTTCATCCGAATCTGGTTAATGAATATCACCAGACAGTTTGAGCGTTTGATATTGCCTGTGATTTTTCGAAGGGCCTGAGACATCAGCCGGGCTTGTAGTCCCACATGGGCGTCGCCCATATCGCCTTCGATTTCTGCTCTAGGGGTCAAGGCAGCGACCGAGTCAACCACGACCAAATCGACGGCGCCGCTTCGAACGAGCATATCCGTGATTTCAAGTGCCTGTTCACCGGTATCCGGTTGAGACACCAACAGTTCGTCCAGATTGACGCCAAGTTTTTCTGCATAGATCGGATCCAGTGCATGCTCCGCATCCACAAAAGCCGCTGTCCCACCATTTTTTTGGCAATTGGCGATGGCCTGCAAGGCAATTGTGGTTTTCCCTGAAGATTCCGGTCCATAAATCTCGACAATCCGGCCTTTGGGCAATCCACCAACGCCAAGCGCGACATCCAAGCCAATAGAACCTGTCGAAATGGTTTCGACATGTCGTGCTGGCCCGGCATCCCCAAGGCGCATAATTGAACCTTTACCGAATTGTCGCTCTATCTGACCGAGCGCTGCCGCCAGCGCTTTCTTCTTGTTCTCGTCCATCCGCTCACCTATTGTGTATTACGCCGTTGACATGACATGTTGCCCAACAATACACCGCTTTATACTACTATTTCAAGTAGTATTTTATGGGCCTCAATGACAGCTTGGCGCTGTATTTGGTCTCGTGTGCCAGAAAATAAGCATTTTTTGGCTCCTGTCAGTTCACCAAACTGCCAACCAAACCACACTGTCCCGACAGGTTTATCTGGCATACCGCCACCGGGGCCAGCAATCCCTGTCGTACTCACCGCCACATCTGCATGCATTGCCTGCGCGGCACCCTTAGCCATGGCAATCGCCACTGGTTCGCTCACGGCACCGTATGTGTTAATCATGTGTGTTGGTACAGAAAGCAGAGTTTCCTTCACCCTGTTATGGTAAGCAACAACCCCTCCCATAAAACATGCCGACACGCCAGGAATGGCGGTGAACGACGCAGCGAGCTGACCGCCAGTACAGCTTTCCGCAACAGCCAGACGCAAACTTCGTTCAATTAGGTAGGTCACGACGCGCTTTGCAAGATTATTTTCCACCGCCCCTATTCCTTCATGGTTGAGTTGTTTTAAACTTCATGCCATGCAATTTGGCCGATCTCTGACTCATTATTATGCCTGAATTTTCCAACCATACACCGATGATGCAGCAATATTTGTCGATCAAACAACAATATCCGGACATATTGCTGTTTTATCGTATGGGGGATTTTTATGAGTTATTCTATGAAGATGCTCATCTTGCCTCTGAACTGCTCGGCATTACGCTGACGCATCGGGGGCAATCCGCTGGCGAGCCAATCCCAATGGCGGGCGTCCCGTATCACAGTGTCGACACTTATCTGGCAAAACTTGTCAGAATGGGGCATTCGGTCGCCATATGCGAACAGGTTGGTGATCCGTCAACCAGCAAAGGTCCCGTTGAGCGGAAGGTCACTCGCATTGTCACGCCGGGAACACTGGTCGAAGACAATCTGCTTGATGCCGATCGGGACAACTTTGTGTTCGTGGCATTGCCTGAACAATACAATCACTGGGCATGCGCTTGGGCCAGCATCAGCACCGGGGAATTTCTGGTCCGACATGTGACGTCATCAGAAGCGCTCAGCACACTGATTGCGCGCATTCAACCATCAGAATGCCTTGTCAATGAACACATTGCTCTGCCTGTTTCGAATGTCCATTTCACCTATCGTCCGCTTTGGGAATTTGAATTTGACAACGCCCGTGCTGCCTGTCAGCAAGTTTTAGGCGACAATCTATCGGCTTACGGGCTCGAAAGCCCTTCGCTGATACGCGCAGCGGGCGTCATCATTCAATATATTCTGCATACCCATGGAGAATTTCCAGCCCAACTGCAAGACATCCGGCAAGAGTCTGATGGCTCCCGCCTTGAATTGGACGGTGACGCCATTCGTCACCTTGAGTTATGCCAAACGCTGTCTGGCGAACAACAGGGTAGTCTATTTTCTGTCATCAATTTAACAGCGACAGCAATGGGTGCCCGTCATTTACGACGGTGGTTACTTCATCCCATTCTCGACAACAGCATTCTCGAACGGCGCCTCGACATCGTTGAGCATCTGACAAGCCAACTTGATCCAGAATACGTGGCCTTGTGCCTGAAAAACATTGGGGAACTCGACAGGGTGATCTCCCGGTTCGCTATGCGAAATGCCCTGCCTCGCGATTTCGTGCGGTTAAGAAGCGCCCTTGGCAGCCTACCTGAATTGATAGATGCTTTGCGCTATCGGGAAAAATATGAAATCTGGCAAGCCGCTGGCATCAAAATTCAACAATTTGATGAACTTCTTTCCCTACTTAACCGCGCCATTGCGGATGCCCCGGCAAGCCACATACGAGAAGGTGGCGTGATTCGCTCAGGATATTGTCCCGAGTTAGACAAACTGCGTTCGTTGGGTCACGATCACGACGCCTTTCTTACCCAAATCGAAGCAGAAGAGCGCGAACGCACAGGTGTGCCCAACTTAAAAATCGGTTTCAATCGAGTCCATGGCTACTACATAGAAATTAGCAAAGCCGCAAAGGCAAATATTCCTGACAATTATCAACGACGCCAAACACTGAAAAATGCGGAACGATATGTGACTGATGAACTCAAAGCATTTGAACAACGGGTGCTGGCCAGTCGAGTCGAGGCCTTGCAACTGGAACAGCAACGATTTTTCGAGTTGTTCGATCTGGTTGAGCCTAACCTCGCTAACTTGCGCGAACTGGCCAACAGTCTCACCACCGTCGATATTCTCAATGCTCTGGCGCGCGTGGCACTCCGCTATCGCTGGAAACGCCCCATGTTTTCTGACACGCCGGAGCTTGAGATAAAACAAGGACGTCACCCTGTCGTTGAAGCCTTCACATCAGATGATTTCATGCCCAACGACTTAACCTTGACCAATAAAGCGCCCTTCCTGTTAATCACTGGGCCGAATATGGGTGGGAAGTCCACTTATATGAGACAAGCGGCCTTAATCACCATACTTGCTCGCATTGGGAGCTTCGTCCCGGCAGAATCCGCCAGTGTCGGAACTTTCGATCGGATATTTACCCGTATCGGTACAGGCGACGATCTGGCCTCCGGCCGCTCAACGTTCATGGTCGAAATGTCCGAAGCCGCAAGAATCACGCGACAAGCCACAAGCAAAAGCTTGGTGATTATTGATGAAATCGGACGAGGAACAAGCACCTACGATGGACTGGCGCTGGCGTGGGCGCTTGCCGAATATATGCTTGACGAGGTTGAAGCCAAGGTTATGTTTTCGACGCACTATTTTGAGTTGACCAATCTGGCAGAAGAGCACCCGCTCGCGCGAAATGTCCATTTTTCCGCTGAACAGACGGTGGACGGCATACGGTTCTTACACCAGGTACACAGCGGCCCAGCCAGTCGCTCTTACGGCATTGAAGTGGCCCGTCTGGCCGGTCTGCCTGACATTGTGCTTGCACGCGCTGGAACGCATCTGCGCCAATTTGAACAGAACCATCCGCAAATTTCAGAAGCACGCGGGGCCTCAGCAAACACAGCGCAGGGCCCGAATAGTCACAACGAAAAACTGAGGGCATTATTAACCCAGATCAATCCGGATGACATCACGCCAAGACAAGCACTAGAAATTTTGTATAAAATACGGCATCTCGTTGAGGGTTAACGCCTATCTGGGCTACAGGAGAAATCGCATGGCTTTCGTCGTCACTGACAACTGTATCAAATGCAAGTACACAGACTGCGTCGAGGTCTGTCCGGTGGACTGTTTCTACGAAGGTCCCAATTTCCTCGTCATTAATCCGGACGAATGTATCGACTGCGCCCTGTGCGAACCAGAATGTCCCGCTGAAGCCATTTTTGAAGAAGACGACGTCCCCGAGGATCAAAAAGAGTTTATCCAGCTCAATGCAGAGCTTTCAAAAGTTTGGCCAAACATTACGGAGAAAAAAGACCCACTGCCGGACGCTGAAGAGTGGAACGGTGTCCCGAACAAGATCCAATATCTTGAAAAGTAGTTTGTGTCTTGGATATGCGTTTTCTATGTTGGCGCCACCCGGCGCCAACATACGACTCATGAATTGTCCATTTGAAGCGCATCTAATACGTTGCGAAAGTTTAATTGATTCTCGAAGCTTAACCGCATGAGATTCTCGTGAGCCTCCCGAATGCTCTTTTTCAGCGCATCCTTGTTAGGGTTTTCGATCGCTTCGTCAAGCGACGACAACGCGCCAGAAACCCCCTGGTCCACTTGGATTAGGTCAAATACTTTATCAAAACAAACACTTGTGAGAAGTTTGTGAATTTTCGGTTTGGACACCAGGATAGCCGATGGTGGCAGGCCAGCGTCTCGACGCGCTATTGCCACCTGCGCAATCACACCTAAGGCAGTTGAATCCAACATGTCTGATTGTGTTAAATCAAAGACAATCTTCCGCCCCATACTTTGCTGCCGTTTAATAAATTCATCAAGCGGCTGACAGACATTAAATCTGATTTCGCCGACGAGACGTATCACGCATTGTTCTTTTTCAATCGCGTATAGCAGCCTCCCCATCACCATGTTTCTCTCCCCCCCAAATCAGAAAAATCGACACATCGTCAGGTAGCGCTTCCAGTTCCTCGATGCCAAGCTTAGAAACTACCGAACGGACCGATATTTGTCCAGTCGTGCAAATATCCTTCAGTCTATTTTCAGGAGCCGCCTCCCCCTCTCGTGCGCTTAGTATTTCTAGCACGCCATCCGAAAAAATACCCAACGAGAATTGTTTATCCAGCTCGATTTGAGCGCTTTCGTAGGTGGCCCAAGGAAATAGCCCAATGGGAAATCCCCGTTTAACAAGCGACTCGCACTCGCCATAGCCGTTTCGCAGCAACGGCGGTGGATAATGGCCTGCGTTGCAGAATTTCAACGTCATGCGTCGATAATCGATGACGCCATAAAAAATGGTCAAATACTTGCCTAGATTAGAAGCCAGTATCTCTTCATTTAAGTAAGCGCACATCTGATCCGGCGATATCGCGATGTTGTTGCGCCGATTCCGAAAATCTCGTAGCGGTTGATTGACAAGGCTTTTCAACATCATCGTGACAAAGGCAGAAGCAGAGCCATGCCCTGACACATCTGCCATGTAAAAGCCTACTATTCCTTCATCTATTTCGAAGTAATCCAAAAAGTCGCCACTTAGATACAGAGAGGGGAAAATCGCATGTTCAAAGTGAATTGGTCCTATCTTTGCCTTCGGCTCTGGCAATAACTGCAACTGTGCTTGACGACCTGCTTTTTGATCGGCTTCGAGTAATTTTAAGTTATGCGCCAATTCTTGATTGGCCGCCTCCAGTTCTTCTCGATACTTTTTATTTTCAAACTCTAGGTTCTTCTGCTTTAAGGCCGTCTCAACAGCGTGCTCTAAAATCGTCAAGTCCGTAATAGGTTTCACCAAGTAGTCAACCGCACCGAGCCGAAGGGCAGCCACAACATCTTGGACCATCCCCGCGCCTGAGATCACAATCACTGGAAGATCGGGATACTGACTGGATGTGGTTCTCAAAACATCTAGACCATTCATATCTGGCATTCTCAGGTCACAGAGGACAATATCGACTTTGTCATTCGCCAATCTATCAAGTCCGGCAGCCCCTCCATCGGCCGCAATCACTTCATATCCACTGTCTTCGAGATAAGCGCATAAGGATTCTCTTACCAACGCATCATCATCAATGACAAGAATCTTTGAGTGGGATTGAACGGACGGCATGCAGGAAGACACTCCTTTTCGATTTTGGGGCAGCATATGCTATATGTTAAACGTGATTCGCTTCAGTAAGTATAGACAGATTCTCGTTAAATGAAGAAAACTCCTGAGTTGATCTGAGGAGCGTACAAGAATAGTATCGTTATAGGCAAGCTATTGGGTCAGGTGGGGAGGCGGTTATGTTTGAACGCGACTATTCAGAAAAACGTGACTTTGTTCGCATGTATGTCGAAGCCAATGTGCGATTTTGTAAGGATGGCGAGACCTCATATCATGACGGGGTGACAACTGACTTAAGTGGTGCGGGTCTCGGCTTTAAAACAGAAGAGTGCCTAAATATCGGTGATCTTCTGTTTGTCACTGTGAGCTCGGGAATCGCTAAAGTGCCGCCACTTGAAATGGAAGTGCGTGTCGTCCGAGTCGACGCCACAGGAGATGGCCATTATTTGATTGGTGCAGAGCGTTTGAAATAGTCAAACGGCCTCTTAAAGGCAATCGCGAACCTCTGCCCTCTTTGACAATTCACACCGTTTGGATCTGCGTCTGACATGGGACAAATCATCGAAATCTATCCTTACCCCATTATTGAACGCTTTCTTATTGAACATGCCCAAGGCACTTCTGA
>RFGJ01000179.1 GCA_003696665.1 Gammaproteobacteria bacterium
CAACCTGATGTACTCCGAACTCAACTTCCTGTGGGAAGCCTGGCTGGGTGTTTTCACGAACAACGAACCCGAAGCGGTGGTCAACAAGAGCCAGCGCAAGGGGCTGCCCGAATACCAGGCCTTGATGGAAGCCGCTTTTCTCGAGTTTTACCGTCTGCTCAAACCCGGCGGCTGGATGACGGTCGAGTTCCACAACTCCAAAAACGCGGTCTGGAACGCCATTCAGGAGGCCATTCTGCGGGCCGGGTTCATGCTGGCCGACGTGCGCACGCTGGATAAACAGCAAGGCACCTTCAAGCAAGTTACCAGTACCGCCGCCGTCAAACAAGACCTGATTATCTCCGCCTACAAGCCCGCCGGGGCGTTCGAGCAGCGCTTCCTCGCCGCACAGGGCAGCGTCGAGGGGGCCTGGGCTTTCATTCGCCAGCACCTGGAGCATCTGGCGATGCCGACGCTCGCCGCCGGAGGTATGCTGACCTTCATCGGGGAACGCGCTCCCTACCTGCTCTACGACCGCATGGTGGCCTACCACATCCAGCGCGGGCTTTCCGTGCCGCTCTCCGCGCCGGAGTTCTACGCCGGGCTGAACGAACGTTTTGCCGAGCGCGAGGGGATGATTTTCACCTTCCCGCAAGCCGCCGAATTCGACAAACTGCGCATTTTGGCCGAGCGCGTCGAGCAATTGCCGCTCTTCATCACCGACGAGAAGAGCGCCATCCAATGGCTGCGCCGCGCGCTCGACCCCGCCCAGGGCGGCGGTCCCCGCACCTACAGCGACCTGGCTAACGACTTCAAGAAAGAACTGCACAAACTCTCCTACGAGGCGCTGCCGGAACTGCGCGACCTGTTGGATGCCAATTTCCTGCAAGATGCCGCTGGCCGCTGGTACCTGCCCGACCCATCCAAAGCCAGCGACCTGTACGCCTTGCGGGAGAAAAGCCTGCTGCGCGAATTTGCCCTCTACACCAAAGGGAAGCGGCGGCTCAAGACCTTCCGCCTGGAAGCGGTGCGCGCCGGTTTCCGCCGCGCCTGGCAGGACCGCGACTACAAGACGATTGTCAACGTTGCCGACCGCCTGCCACCCCGTGTTTTCGAGGATGACCCACAACTGATGATGTACGCCGACAACGCTCGCCTGCGCCTGGACGCCCAACCCAGGCAGGAGCGTCTCTTATAGCAACGAAGCAACCTCTCTCAATACCACAGGCCATCCAGGAGGAGGTAACGACATGGACCTGGACAAATGGGAAGAGCGTTTTCGCCCTTACCTGCCAGAAATCGAAATCATCGGTGAAATTCCACTCACGCAGGCCGAACACACCGACTTGGAAAAAGACCTGGCTGCTTTCGTGCGCCGCCACGGGCTCACCGAAGCCACACGCCGCTTGCGTGAACGCTACCCGGCCAGTTTTGTTGTTTATCTGGCCTTCAAGGCTGCCTTTAACGATGAGCGCAGTTTCTGGGATAGAGTCGCGGACGCCATGGGGGTTTCGGCATCATTCCATCAGGAAACACACCATTGGGGGAAAACATTCCGGAGTATTATCCGGCAGTATCCTAATTTACGGCAGTTTAAAAACATCTCCGGTCGGCAATTCGTTACCCCCATTCGGCTGCACGGCGGAATTCCGGCCTACTCCCTGCCGGATTTCTTTCGCTTTATCCTGCTTCCCTCCGTCGAAAAATCTCCTTACGATGGCATGGAAGACAAACAGGCGCTAAATGAATTACTGGAACATTACACCACGACGCTATTCGTAGATAGCGTCGTACGGTACTTCTTCCGATATGGCGGCACCCCCGCCCAACGGCTTTTCACCCGCAGCAGGCGCATGGCGCGTCTGGCACGGGCGAACAAGCCCCTCCCCGCCCCGTCCGAATTAGGATTGCGTCCCTACCTGGTATTGAATTTCGAAAACTACTTGCAAAATCCGCCGGAGCGAGGAAAACGACGACAACGCCCGCGCATCTACATAGACCCTTACTTCCGGTTGCTTTTCCGGGTAGTACTGCCTCCCCAACCGCTCACACTGGAACAGGCATCGCGGCCTTGTCAAGCGCGGCTGCTCGACCCAAACACAAACGCAGACCTGGGAGAACCGCAAAACGTACGCACTTATCGCCGAGGGCTAGACTGGCTGACCGAGGAAATAGAATGGTCTCTGGATGAACCAGTCGAGAATATTCAAGTGGAACTATATATCGAAGGAGAAAAAGAACCAGTCACTTTGTATACGCTCCGCATCATCCCAAGGGGAGACTTTCCACCGATTTTGGCTGCCCGGTACGAGGACGGGGCGCTGCGTCCTATATCTCCGGCGTTGAAGGCCAAGACATTATGGTTGATATACCCCAGTGATGCCGAACTGTATATCGAGGGGGAAGCGCGCCAAATCGAGCGTATGCATCCCTACGCCCCCCCCTGGGATGGCTGGCAGGCGCAAGCCTGGGATTTATCCAAAGCGCGGCTGGTACGTCTGGTGCGCGAAGGCAGCGACATCTGTCCTCCGATTCCCGTAACCCTGCCGGACGAGCCGACTTTACTTGGCGAGCCACTGCATCAGTTTTCCCTGCCCATAGACGAAAAACCGCTCTACCGGACACTGCCCCGGCTCCGATTACCCTTGCGTCATCGGAACATGGCCGAACAAGAGTTATCCGATTGGGAATTGCGCCTGGAGTCCCGCTATGCAGCCTTTCCTTCCGGTGAATGGCAAGGGTGCGCCGCTGATTTGCCCCATGAAATTCTGGAAGATGAATTTGCTGCGCTGGTTGACCTGTCTCACTGGTTGGGAGAAGTCCCTGCCGGGACATACCACCTGACCTTGAACGGGCGCGGCTACCCTGAAATGGAACTACCCTTCCGGGTGTGCACGCAGGTATCCCTTGATGGTCTCGAACCCTACTACCTGCCCGACAACAATGGGGCCAAAGCGGTACGTTTCTACGTCCACCTGCCAAAGAATGCTTCTTTGTCCATTCCTAACAATCCACCCAAAAGATTGGGGAATCGCTGGCGCGTAGACATCCCAGAAGAAGACACACAAACCGACCTCGAAATCGTCATACCCTCCCAGCCTGAGGATGTACGTATTCCCTTGCGGATTACCATTCCCCGCCTGCAGTGGACATTGATTCTGCAACCTGGTGAAGCCCTGAACTGGCATCATCAACCAATTTCATTGCCTCTTCCCCGCCTGTTGCAGATAGAACTGGCACGCTTTCGTCCCCGCTTGCGCGTAAAACTGGCCTTACCTCACGAATACTCCATGCAGGCTGCCTTGCACTTGCGTTTACCAGATGAAGAAGAAAGTTTGCATGTCTCCGATAAGATTACCCTATCCCGCACTTTCCAGGACTTTGATTTGAGTCCATTTCTGGACACCTTACGTACTCATGCGAAGGTGGACACGCTTACTTTTGTATTGGAATTACAAGACGACGTGCAAAAACGCGTCATTGAACACCCTCTTGTATATGTGAATCGCGACCCGAATATCAAAGTTTTCCACCTGGAACAACACCCCAATGGATACCTGACAATTCACTGGTACGAACCAGAGCCTCTACGCTACCGCCGTTTGCGCTTGTGGAATCTTTGGCAACCCTGGGCTGAACCGGCAGAAATTCCCATCCCTGATGACGCCCCCCCCAGCGACGTCACATTAGAAAAAGGGTGGTGGATGCATGACCTGCCACCGGATATTTCCATTCCTCCATCCGAATACAGAATGCAATTCGTCATCATTGCTCCTTATCAAAAAAGTTCCATACCTTCTGTGCCTCCTCCAGAAGCCATTCCTGTCTCTCTCATACGCCCGACAGAACGCCTGAGACAAATCAAAGCGCAGTTGGTATCTTCAAATGAAAAAAACAGCCGCGAATTTGCTTTGCATATTGAAAAAGCCTGCATCTATCAAAGTCTTCAGCGTAGTCAGGATATACAACAAGAAATCCAGTGGTGTTTGAGTCATTGGCGGCAAGCCAATCTTCTACACCTGGAGGCCTTGCAACGTTGGTTACAACGATACGACCCGGAAACAAGCCGCGCGTTTCTGATTTACATGTTCCGCAAAGAATCTCTGGAAAAACTCAGACGTCATTCCCCATCTTTTATTGCCCGTTACTTGGAAAATTTCCCTGCCGCCCGTACCGTCAAGCCAGAAAACGCCCCCTTGATATTGGAAATAGCGCGAGAGCCAGCAGTGATTCTGCGTGCTTTGCGGCTGCTTGCACAATCTGACCACGAAGAAGCCATCGAATATTTTTGGAAAGCACTGGAAGAGCATCGTTTTTCCGAATCCGACGCAGCCGATGTGTTGGCTGAAGAAAGTGTTTTTGCACAACAATTACTGCGCACAGTATCGCATTCCCCATTACGCACTCGACTGATACGCGAATTAAGTCGTCGCATCGATATTCCAGCATTCATGGTCAAGATAGGGCACTATGTTCTCAGCCCAGCCGGATGGGCTGAAATCACCGAAATTCATCAAGCGCGCTCGCCTGCAGCGTTCATGCCCGATACAGAACACCCCACCTTACGCGCTACCTTGCTTCATTGGCCTGAGCAACAAGTCGAACTGAATTTGGCAGAAGGAACGCTTACCATCCTGGGGCGCGCAGGTGTATATCAGTGCATATGCAAAAGGTTCGTCGTTCCAGGCGGCAAAGACGGAAAACCAATGTGGAAACAACATAAAATGTTTTGCCATGTTGATGTAACCCAGCCACGCCCTGTGCCCGCAGTACTCTCTTTCCCGTCCAATTTTGTGATATTCACGAATCGAATAGACAACCCCTTTGATACTCGCAACGTATCTGGAGAATAGAACATGAGCATTCACCCTATTCATACTACAGCCCGCATCCGGCAGGCCTACATCCGCTACCTGAAAACCATCAAACCTTTTCAGGATGAAACCCTGCGCACAGAATTTGCCCGCGCATTGGAAAGCGACAACTTGCTTTTGAAAGGCCCTTACATTGAATTTACGCCTCCCTTCAAAGCAGGAAAAACCCCAGACGAACTGGTAAAGGAAGGAATACTTTCGTCTCGCTTTCGCATCTTAGGACATCCGGATGGGATTCCCATGGGGCGCCCCTTGTACTTGCACCAGGAGGAAGCCATTCGCAAAGTGCGGAATGGCCGCAACGTGGTCATCACCACCGGCACCGGGAGCGGCAAAACAGAGGCCTTTCTCATCCCCATTTTAGATGCCCTCTTGCGTGAAGAAACAGCCGGAACGCTGGATGAACCTGGCGTACGCGCCTTGCTCTTGTACCCCATGAACGCCCTGGCCAACGACCAAATGGAGCGTTTGCGCGCTTATTTACAGCACTACCCGAGTATTACCTTCGGACGGTACGTGGGAGAGACGAAAGATACTTATGACAAGGCCCTTGATCTATACGTCAGCATCCATCGGGACGGCAAATTTCCCCAGCCGCTTAGCAACGAATTAATTAGTCGTCACCAGATGCAGAAAAAGCCTCCACACATCTTGCTCACCAACTACGCTATGTTGGAATACATGCTATTACGGCCTGAGGAATCCCCGCTATTCGACGGGGAAACCGGAAAACACTGGCGTTTCATTGTCCTGGACGAAGCCCACAGTTACGATGGCGCCCAGGCGACCGAGATAGCGATGCTCCTGCGCCGCCTTCAAGACCGTGTCACCCAGGGAGGACAAAAAACGCTCCAGGCGCTTGCCACCAGCGCCACACTTGGAGAGGGAGAGAAAAGCCGTCCGGAAATCGCGACCTTTGCCCGCGACCTTTTTAACTTGCCTTTTGAGCCACAAGATGTGATATTGGGGCAAAAAGTCCCCGAAAGCGGCCTGAGCGAGCCTTGGGGGAATGGCACCCCAGCGTTGTATGCCGCACTCAACGACTTGGCAGAAGCATGGCGCGCACACAGGTCTGCTAGTTTACCAACATCACTGCCTGATGTTCCTGAAAATGTGTTGAAAGAGGCCTACCGCATTGCAACACTGCATAATGAACGACAAGTCTCTCGTTTCTTATATGAAATTCTCAAAGGGGATAACCACCTCCACACCCTGCGCCATACCCTACAAAACCAGCCCCTTACACTGGAACAGGCTGCCGTGCAAGTCCTCCCAGATATGGATACGGATACAGGGCAAGAGGCCCTGGCGCATTTGGTCTCGGCCGCACTCCTGGCACGCCAGGAAGAACATCAGGCGGCTCTGCTGCCAGCACGTTATCACGTATTCGCGCGGGCGCTGGAAGGAGCATTTGTATGCCTCAACACCAGCCATCCGGCCCATCAAAAAGAAGGTAAACCGCACCTCTTCCTGACACGCCGAAAATACTGTCCACATTGCGGAAGCCGGGTCTTCGAACTGGCGAACTGTACCCGCTGCGGCACTAGTTATTTAGTCGGCGAAGAATGTTCAGGACACAGTGAGATTACATTGGCAGAAAAAACTGCTCCAAAATTCGAAATAGCCCCGCAACGGCACTACCTGACCCAGAGCAGCGCCGTTTACGAAGCGGATATGGTAGCCCGCAAAGTGGAGTATTTCGTCCTGAACCTGAAAGCAAGCGAAAAACCAGATGAAGATGCACTTATCGAAAACGATGCTAAGGCAGATGAGACGGCCGACGAACGCGTGGATGAAATGGAACTCTGCCCGCGTTGTGGTGCCGTGTATCCCCAACATCAGAAACATGGCCGCTGTACTTGCGGCGTGCCCTTTGTTTCTATCGGCAAGGTCATCATGGGAAAGAAACGCACCCTCCGACGCTGCGTTTCCTGCTCGACATACAGTCGGGGCGGCGTTATTTACCGCTTTCTCACCGGGCAAGATGCTCCCGTCAGCGTATTGACCGGCACGTTTTATCGCGAAGTTGCTCCTACCATTTCCGGTCAGGAAAGGCAGCGCCCCGGAAAGGGACGAAAGATGCTGGTATTCACCGATAGCCGTCAACGGGCTGCTTTTTTCGCCCCTTATATCCAACGCTCTCAAGAACGCCAGTTACGCCGCCGCTTGATGGTGGCATCGTTGGAACACCGCCCGGATACCACCCCACTGCGTTTTTCAGACTGGGTAGAACTCCTTTACCATGAGGCCGAAAAATATGACATTTTTGACCCCGATGAGACACCTTGGGACAAACGTCTGAGAGTCAGCACCTGGCTTATGCAAGAATTCAGCGGTTTGGATAAGCGGTTGAGTCTGGAAGGCGTTGGTTTGTTATACTTCCGCCCCTACCAACCTATGGGGTGGACATTGCCAAAAGAATTACTTTCACCGCCATGGAATCTCTCATCAGAAGAAGCCTTTGGGGTGCTTGCTGTTTTACTCAATACGCTCCGTCAGCAGGGCGCTGTTTCATATAGCGTTGACATTTTCGGCACGGAAATTAATCTACTCACATCCAAACACCGGCAGGCTTTCATGCCGCGCGCCAAAGAATTCTATGTGCGCATCTCAGGGGCTACCAATCGTAAGTTCGGCATCTACGGTTGGATACCCGCCGAACGATACAGCAACCGCCGTCTCGATTTTTTGGCTCGTCTGCTGGCGCGCAAAAAAGGTGAAGAGAAACCGTCTAAAGAAACACGTCAACAAGCCATTGCTTTGCTTCAGGCTTTATGGCCTACCTTGGAACCTTGGCTTGAGGAAATAAGTATTCAACGCGTTGGAACTGTCTACCGCCTGCGCCGTGACCGTTGGGAAGTTGTGCCCACTTTACGGGATTACACTTCCTGGTACGTATGCGATACCTGCCGAAACCTGGCGCCTTTCAACGTTGGTGGGGTATGTTCCACTTACGGGTGCTCCGGCACACTTCACCCCCTGAAACATCAGCAACACGTCATAGAGGACAATCTCTATCGTCACCAATATCTGGACGAAGAGCCACTTCCACTAACGGCAAAAGAGCACACAGCCCAGTGGGTTTCAGAAAAAGCCGCCGAGATACAAAATCAATTTATCCAGGGTGATGTGAACGTACTGAGTTGTTCCACAACTTTTGAAATGGGCGTAGATGTCGGCGACTTGAATGCCGTAGTGCTGCGCAACATGCCGCCATCTACGGCCAATTACGTCCAACGCGCCGGACGCGCCGGACGCCGTACCGCAAGCGTGCCTCTCGTCCTGACTTTTGCCCAGCGTCGTCCACACGACCTGACTTTCTATGCCGAGCCGGAACGGATGATTTCGGGAAAAATTCGCCCCCCCGTGGTGGTGCTACGTAACGACAAAATCATCCGGCGGCACCTGCATTCCGTCGTTTTTGCAGCCTTCTTCCGCTGGGCAAAAGAGCAATGCCAGAATGAAAAATGCTGTACATACCGCAAATGCGGCGATTTCTTCGCTCCCAATGAGGAGAGGGCATTCTGTGACGGCCCTGCTCTGCTACGTCAATATCTAGCCACCCGCCCTACCAAACTGGCAGAAGCCTTAGACCGCATTATCCCAGACGATGCCGACCTGCGCAGTCGCCTGGCACTGGATAATTGGGGTTGGCTCCCTTACTTGATTGATTCTGAAGAAGCCGTCTTGGATAAAGCAACAACTTCTATTTTAGGAGAACTGGAAGAATTCCGCAAAATCGAGGAACAAAAAGCCAGAGAAAGAAAATACCGGGAGGCCAACGACGCCCAAAAAGTACAGAATACCATCCGCAAACGCGATTTGCTTGGTTACCTGGGTTCTGCCAATGTGCTTCCCAAATACGGTTTTCCCACCGATGTCGTTGCACTGCAAACCGACCATCTCCACATCACCGATGCCGAAAACATCCAATTGGAACGCGACCTGAAAATGGCTATCTCTGAGTTTGCCCCCGGTGGACAAGTCGTCGCAGCGGGGAAAATCTGGTATAGCCGCGGTCTCAAACGGCTGCCAGAACACACCTGGGAACCCCATGGGTATGCCGTGTGCCCCGTATGCAAACGGATGAATATCCAGGTGGGTGAACAAGAACCAATCACTTGTATCTGTGGTGCACCGCTCAAGGGAGCACGCACGCGAGGGGTCTACATTACGCCCGTATACGGTTTCCTCGCAGACAACAAGGCAGATACACCGGGAGAGCGACCGCCCAATCGTTTGTATGCCAGCCGGGTGTACCTGGCCCATTACCAGGCTGGTTCAGAAAGTGTATACTCCCCAGCCCAGGCCACCCCCGACTCAGATTTCAACGCTGGAGTCGTTCTATCCAAAGCATACAGCCGCCATGCCAGTTTGGCCGTCGTGAACAACGGTTACGGGCAAGGCTTTCATGTTTGCCAGGTTTGCGGATATGCAAATGTTATCTCATCTGGGGCTCGTTCTCGCAAATCTCGCAAAGAACACAAAAATCCGCTCACCCATCAATCCTGCACCGGCACGCTACGCCCCTACCATTTGGGACATCGTTTTATGACCGATGTGTTGCACATCCACTTTTCCATGCCACTTCATACGAACGAAGAAATTTATTCCGTGCTCTACGCCATGCTTGCCGGGGCCAGCGAGGCACTGGGAGTTCCCCGCAACGACGTAGATGGTCTGGTTTACTATGCCAATGAACAACCGTCCTTTCTGCTCTTCGACACCACACCTGGTGGGTCCGGCCATGTGAAAATTATTCACGACAACCTGCGGTCAGCCCTGGAGGCCGCCTATCAACGGGTCCAATCCTGTGACGGGTGTGCTCCGGAAACCAGTTGCTACGCCTGTCTGCGAAATTACCGCAACCAATTTGTGCACGACCTGTTGCAACGTGGCCTTGCCGCTCAAATTTTGGGCAGTGTTTTGGGAGAAAGTACACTGCATTTGCACGGAGGAAACTAACCCATGCCCATCTTCGACCGTTTCATTCGTTACGAGTGGGCGGAACATGCCTTGGCTCTGGCTCTCAACGGCGATTCTCCAAGTGAATTGAGAACTTGGCTGGCTGCACAGGGACTGGGTGCAGAGTCAGCCCGCCGAACCGCAAATCTCCTGACCCATCTCTGGTTTCCATCCACCCATCAAGGACAGTCGTTCCGTCAAGAAGCGTTTGCACTATATTCCTCTTCTTCTTGGAGAGAGCATCTCGCCTTGCATTGGGGCATGGCGCTATGGACATTCCCCACATTCCACGAAACCATTCGTATTTGCGGGCGACTACTGCACCTGCAAGGTTGGTTCTATAGAAAGGATGTTGTGAACCGGGTGTTGGAAAAACACAGTAACCAATCCACCATCAAACGTGCCGCGGAGCGCATCCTGCAAACACTAACGGATTGGAAAGTGCTGGAAAAATCGAAACACCAATATTGTCTCTCCTCTCCAGTTTTTGTAGAGCGTCCAGAATTGGCTGCCTGGATTTTTCGCTCCTTGTTGGAAACCACACCGGAACAGTATATACTTAAAACTGATTTGCTCGCCGCCGGAGAATTTTTCCCATTCCATTTTGTAGATTCAACGGTTTTGTTCCAGGATATCCCCCAGTTTGTTCTTCTTCGTAATTCGGATGGAGATGAATTGGTCGGGCTACAATCCACATAATCTCGACTTAATCCCATGCCCTCCCTCCCCAAAACCACCATCCACTTCCTCGCCGAACTGCTCAAACATCAGGCGGAAAAACAACTCGGCGACGGCGCGCTGACCATCCTCATGGACGCCCTCGCCGACTACGCGGGTGATAGCGCCAGTGAAAAACTGACCGCCTTCCTCGAGAGCGGTCAAAACGCCGAGAAAATCCTGGCCGCCTTCCAGCAGGCTGACCTGTGCTTCTCGCGCCTGGGCAATCCGGACTACGCTCAGATCATCGCCTCCAAGCCCTTTGCCGCGCTGGAGCGCCTGGAGAAACTGGCCGCCCGCTTCACCGCGCAACTGGATTCCGAAGCTCTGCTGCTCGGCATTCAGGAACAATTACAGGCTGATTGGGGCGATAAATACCCTGCTGAGTTCTACCCCCAG
>RFGJ01000180.1 GCA_003696665.1 Gammaproteobacteria bacterium
TAAACGATCATTTTGAACGTGTCCGGATAGCGTTTAAACATCGCCAACTGACCGTCTGTCAAATACTTCCGGTATTGCGCCACGTTCTTAGCCGTGATCGTGAATAATGGCTTATCTGCGGCGAACGGATCCGGATGATGATCCCCCGGCTTATAACCAGCCGGCGGTTGCGTAATACCTCCGGTCCACTCCGGAATCGTGCCCTCTTTATTACCAGCCTTGACGGCCCCAAGAGGAGTCAAATCTTTTCCTAACCGGGCTGCCTCGTCGGCTGACACCTTCGCGTGGGCCTGACTAAAGCCAAGAGCGAGTGCGATCGCGCTGCCCAAAAGGATGTTCTTGTTTGTAATGCGCATGCGCCTTATCCCTCTATAATTCTTAAATCGAATAACTAACACTGATGGAAGCATAGTCGCGGTCTGACAACGTATTCGCCGTACCAGCGCCAAAGAACTGGTTGTAATTGATGTCAATCTTCCAACGGCTCTGGTAATCAAGTGTCAATCCAACCGCCACTGCTTTCCGACCTTCTACGAAGTTACCAATTGGAAGTGGCGTTGTCCCGCTGACATCATGTTGGAACACGATGCGAGGTGACGCATTCCAACCATAGAAGGCATCGGAATAGTCAAGCTTGCCAACCAAGCGATATCCCCATGAAAAATCATCCGCAAACGGATTGGTTTCGACCCCTTCGAATGCGGCCCGCGCTGGGTTTGCACTTCGAGAAGTTCCCGGAGCTTCAAATCTCAACTCCGACTGGGACGGCATGTTCAGGATCCAGTCCGCACCAACTTCAAGCAATACGGTAAACTGATCAGAACCGAGCATGGGTCCCAAGAGCTGTGTAAACGTCATCTGAGCCTGAACCGTATCAAGCAGCCGGTAACCACTTATTTCATCACCCGGTAAAGCACCGCCTGGAATCTGGCTGGTCCCGCTCGGTATGGTGCCGACCGGTTCTAATGCAGCAAAGAGGAGCTCTACATCGTCGATCTGAATTGGCTCGTCTTTTCGATACGACACTTCACCGGCAATCGACAACCCAGCAGGGCCTAGCGTATTAAAGCTGAAACCGTATAGCTTGATGTCCTCTATATACTCCAAGAATCCTTCAACCTGTACGCCGTTATGCGCGTATGCAGAGATGATTGGGCGCTTGTTGTGGTAATTCAAATAATAGAAACCAAACTCAGTTTCATTAAGCTCTTCCGCATACCAAGAGAGCTTTAAACCATATTGACCGTCATCACGTGCCACCCTGTCAGGAAGACGAATGGCTACCGTGCCAGGCGCGCCTTCGGGGAAAAGACCAAATCCGAGATATATCTCGCGACCTCCAGCACCCACGAAGTCATTGGTTGCAAAGTAACTGCCTGGCACATCGAACCGGAATGGTGCCCAGTCAAATTGTACATAACCTTCCAACGATACGTTGTCAGTAATATCGAAAGATGCCCATAGCGCTTGCAATGGAATGAATGCTTCTTTGAGCTCCGATCCCGGTGCACGCAGTGCACTCAAGTTGAGCGGGTTTGCTTCGGCAATACCATGCTGGATAAAGGTACTTTCCCCCCAGTTGATGACTTGCTTACCCAATCGGACCTGGAGGTAATGGTCACCCAAATCCCAGCTGCCATAGGCAAAGGCATCCAAAAGCTGGACATCTTTACCCGCCTGATTGATCGATGCCTCAGCTAGCTGTTTAAATGGTCGGCGTTCATCGACCAGCTCAGTGTCATAAAAATACCTAAAGCGAGTAAAGACGCCATAGGTATCCTGATAACTGACCCCCAATTCGTGCAACCCTTTGAACACGCGGGAGAACGCATCGCCCTTGTCAAAATTCAGGTTGCCATCGTCGCCATTGGTTGAAAATGCGCTGCCACCATTGGCTATCCCAACCAATCGCATATCACGATCTTCTAGGCGCCAGCTGGAACCTATTGTCCACGTCGAGTCGAATTGAATTGTCCAGTCCCCGTCGTCTGTGGTCCAACTCTTGGCCTGAGCGACATTCGTCACGCCGAGCGTTAACGACACAGCAAGTGCCACTTTCGATAACCGCGGGATGAGCTTGTTGTTCAAGTGCATAGCCCCTTTTATTGTCATTGTAGTTACCTTCCCAATGCGTTTTATTGAGCTTAAGGCCCAGCGGTCACCCTAAAACAAGGGGACAGCCAAGCACTCTCGTTTGCAGTCTAGCAACAAATCAGACCTCTGCCAAGATAATCGAAAAACGAATCTTTTTTCCACCAAAAATTTGTCCTGAGACTCTATTTCAGATAACAAATCAAACGCTTGTCTTCCTTTTACAACGTACCGGTCGTAGTTTTGTTCTTTTCGAGAAACTCTTGGCATAGATTTTCCGACATTGGTTTGGCGTAGACATATCCCTGGATGAGATCGACTCCAAATGATTTCAGCAAGCTTGCCTGTTCCTGACTCTCGACCCCTTCGGCAATGACATGCATGTCTAGTGTGTGACCTAGGTTCACGATGGCTCGGACAATAGACGCATCGCTTTGATTATTGGTAATGTCCTTGACGAAGGAACGGTCAATCTTGATGGCATCTACCGGAAATTGTTTTAAATACGCCAGACTCGAATAACCAGTACCAAAATCATCAATCGATAACCTGACCCCAACTTTTTTCAGTTGTTTCAATATATAGATCGCAAAATCATGATCCTCCATGAGCATACTCTCTGTTAATTCGAGCTCGATCATGTCAGGTACAATTTCAGTCTGCTCAATCGCCTGCTGA
>RFGJ01000181.1 GCA_003696665.1 Gammaproteobacteria bacterium
TAGGAGAAGATACGGACAACGAGACGGCGTTCTGGAGTCAATCGGTGGAAGCGCTAACTGAAGCCTTAGCGCAATGTGGTTTTCGCGATCCGATGACCGCGGCGCAGGCGATATCAAGATTTCGAGACGACGTCGATCGGCCAGGTTCCCGAGTGGGCCAGCGAGGCCGAAAACGCCTCTTTCGTCTAGTGCCACAGCTGACGCAAGCGGTTGCCAAGACGCCCACACCGGATCGCGTCTTACAGGACTGGCTAACCCTCCTGCATGCGATTCGTCACCGCACGGCTTACCTTGATTTATTTTGCGAAAATCCGATGACGGTGACACGTTTGACGGACATGATGAGTGCCAGTCACTGGGTTGCGTCTCATGCGGCGAGGTATCCGCTGGTACTTGATGAACTGCTAAATCCCGCATTTCTCAACGACATACCGACGGTTGAAGACATTGAAGACGATTTGCGGCGTCGTTTGTTGGGGGTGCCAGACTCGGATGAGGAAACGCTATGGGAAGTCCTGCGCGAGCACAAGCAGCAGTGGATTTTCCATCTCGGCGTGGCTTTCGCTACCGGCCATCTGCCAATTGGGCAATTACAAAAACTGCTCACAGGCTTGGCCAATGGGATTTTAACTGCGGTCACTAGGTTTTCAATTCGACGACAATTCCCGGCACCGGATGACAAGACAGCGTTGGAGCAATTTGTTTTACTCGGCTACGGAAAGCTGGGCTCGGGGGAACTATCATTGGGTTCTGATTTGGATTTGGTATTTTTGCACCAAGCGACAGATGACGACAGAATCGCAGGATATCTCCGGGTCGTTCGGCGAATTGTCCAGATGCTCTCGACCCAGACGTTTGGCGGCATTCTCTACCATGTTGATACGCGTCTACGACCATCCGGGCGAGCAGGCTTGCTGATCAGCAGTTTTGACAGCTATGCCCGTTATCAGCGCGAAGAAGCGTGGACGTGGGAGCATCAGGCCTTGGTCAAGGCGCGTGTGGTGGTCGGCCCTGATGCAGTGCGAACCCGTTTTGAAAATTTACGTCGGGAAATCTTGTCGAAAAGACGCAATCCGCACGCGCTGCTTGAAGAGGTGCGTGAGATGCGTGCCCGCATACAGCAGCAAACGAAGTTGGCTGACTGGCAAGAGACTATCAAAATCGGCGACGGTGGATTGATAGACATTGAGTTTCTAGTGCAGTATTTGGTCCTTTGCCACGCGCATGCGGCGCCTGCACTGGTTGAGCCGCGCGATACGGCCGGCTTGTTGAACGCTTTGGCGCAATATGGATTCTTGGATGAGGAAACGAGCACGATGCTTGCGAATGTGCATCGAAATTTGTTGGATGCACTCAATCAGTGCGAAGTGGGCCGGCAGCCAGACAGTCAGGTGATCGAAACGTCCATGACGGAGGCGAATCGGGTGATTCGTGCACTCGGCCTGTAGTGAGGTTATAATTGCGCCAGACATTCAAGAGGGTATGGCCATGACAGCAGCTGAACAGAAACAACCGCGTGAAGTCGAAATCGGTCCTGACGCTTTACCATTGCACTGCCCGGGCGATAATGCGCCATTGTGGGCAATGCACCCACGTGTGTATTTGCCGCTTGAGAACGGTCGGGCAACCTGTCCGTATTGCGGCACAACCTATCGTCTCAAAAGCAAATAAGCACACGTGAAGTTGTGCTTAGTGACAGATGACAAACCTGGGCATTGGAATCAAATGCTCGGGTTGGTCAATGCACTTGCACGCCAAAGGAACATCACCTACAAGCGTGACAGTCTAAGCGCGCCGCAAGCGTTGGCCGACTTGCGTGAATGGTCGCCAGATCTCATCGTCGCGGCCGGCCATCAAACACATCGACGCGCATTGGTGCTCAAATGGCGTTTGCGTCTGCCGCTGTGTGTTTTGATGAAGCCTAGTTTGCCACGATGGTTGTTCGATTTTTGTATCGTTCCCAAACATGACGGCTGGCGAGATTCGGACCGCGTGCTGACGACCTATGGGGCCATTAATAACGTCCAGCCGCAGCCGAAAAATCCAAATTCCGGTCTCGTACTTTTGGGGGGTGAATCACGGCATGCAGATTGGCAGAGCGACGAAATTGTGCGGCAAGTTATCACCATTGTTCATGAAGACAGTGAGCGTCATTGGACGATTGCCGACTCTCGAAGAAGTCCCCCCGATTTGCTTAAACAATTTTCGTCGCTCAACGTGTCGGTGATGCCTTGGGCGTCCTGTCCAAGCGGCTGGTTGGCTGACGCTTTGGGCAGAACCGAGCGCGTGTGGGTCACGCCGGACAGTGTCAGCATGGTATATGAAGCATTGAGTGGGGGTTGCCAGGTCGGTCTGCTGGATTTGCCCATGCGTAACACCCGCGTGGCCAAAGGAATGCGGGCGCTGGTGGAAGAACAACGGGTGATGACTTTTGATTCGAGACATCAAACATGGCCAGCACCGCAGCCGTTGGCAGAAGCGGATCATGCGGCGCAATGGTTGTTGGAGCGACTGTCATGACAAAGGCTTTGCGCGTCATACAAGTCGTGCCATCGCTTGAAGGTGGTGGTGTCGAGCGGGGGGTGTTGGAAGTTGGCCAAGCCCTTGTCGAACGTGGTTTCACCTCGATTGTGATTTCTGGCGGTGGTCGGTTGGTACCCTCTCTTGAGGCAGGTGGCAGCCAACATTTCGAATTTCCGGTTGGCAAGAAATCGCTGATGACACTCTTGCGAGTTCGGCAATATCGCCACCTTCTTGTCAACTTGCAACCGGATATTGTCCACGTGCGTTCGCGCCTGCCGGCATGGATGACATATTTCGCGTTACGTGGGTGGCCAAAAGCACAGCGACGACCCGTGTGGCTCAACACCGTTCACGGGCTCTATTCTGTCAATGCATACAGCGCCATTATGACGCGTTCTGTTCATGTGATTGCGGTGTCCGAAACAGCGCGCCGCTATGTCCTTGAAAACTATTCGGATTGCCCGAGTACAAGGGTGACCGTGATTCCTAGGGGAGTGGATCCTTCTGCTTTCCCGTATGGTTATCAGGCGGATTCAGGTTTTGTCGAGGCATTTTGTGTTCAGCATCAACTTGGACAGTCAGCGCCTATCTTGACGCTACCGGGACGCTTTACCCGTTTGAAGGGGCATTTGGCGTTTTTGCATGCCATCGCCAAATTGAAAGCCGTTTGGCCTGATGTGATGGGATTGATGATCGGTAAAATCGATGGAAAAAGTGCAGCGTATGTTGAAGAATTGCGAGCAACAATCGATCAACTGCAGCTGCATCAAAACGTCCGAATCATTGATCAAGTGGCAAACATCCGAGACGTTTATGCCATGTCTGACGTGGTACTCTCCTTATCGGAAAAACCAGAATCATTTGGGCGTACTGTATTGGAAGCGCTTTCGCTCGGTGTTCCGGTTGTCGGTTGGGCGCATGGTGGTGTGGCGGAAATATTATCCAATGTGTTTCCGGCGGGTGCTGTGGCCCAAGGTGATATGGATGGCTTGATTGAACGTCTTAAGGCTATTATCAGGGAACAACAGCGGCCACCGGAGCAGCATCCTTATACACTTACCCACAGCCTTAGCATGGAACTGAACTTGTATGAACGTCTTGCCGAGAGCTTCGCATGAAAGATAAGCGCCCCGTGTCTGTCTACATTATTACTTTGAATGCCGAGCGCACCTTGGCCGCTTGTCTGGAAAGTGTGCGGGATTTCTCAGAGGTTGTGGTCGTTGATTCGGGTTCGACCGACCGAACTGTCGAAATTGCAAAAGCCTATGGCGCAAAAGTTGTCTATCAAGAATGGCTTGGGTTTGCCCGTCAAAAACAATTTGCACTCTCAATGTGTCAGCATGATTGGGTATTAAATTTAGATGCGGACGAATATGTCAGCGATGAACTGATAAAAGAGATTGATATCGTTGTCCAGCATGGTGATGTGGTGGGACTCAATATCCCCATTCGTGAAATTTTTTTAGGGAAGCCGAATCATCCATGGACGAAAATGAATCGGCACATACGATTTTTTAAACGCGAATTGGGCGGATACGCTGACGTCGAAGTTCACGAGAGCATTTCGGTTTCTGGGCCTGTGCGTGATGCCAACGGCGTCATTTTTCACGATGGTTTGCATTCGCTCTCAGTGATGCTGGAAAAAAATAATCGATACTCTACGCTGCGAGCCCAGGAGAAGTTTAAAAAAGGCAAGTCAGCGTCTGTATTGAAACTGCTATTGGTTTTTCCAGTGATGTTTATCAAGTCTTATTTGATAAAAAGAAATTTTCTCAATGGCGTGCGAGGGTGGATTGCTTCACTTAACAATGCTTTTTACGCCTTTATGAAAGAAGCCAAACTGTATGAGCTGAAGCTCAATGCAAAAGAGGACAATCATGCGAATTTTGATGATCACCAGTGAATTCCCACCCACCATTGGTGGCGTTGGGAGTCACGTCTATGAACTGTCACGTGCACTTGCAGCGCTTGGTCATCAAATCAGTATCGTGACATTGCCAATCGATGGTGAGCCGGAAAAAAGGGTTGTGGATGGGCTCACAGTGGAGCGCCCATCACTCGTGAAGTGGATGCCTTGGCATGATTACCACCTCAAAGCATATTTGACCAAAAGACTTCGCGAAGAGCATGTTGATGTGATTCATGTTCATGGATTGCGCGGTGTCTGGGGGGCAAGTGGTCATGGCGTCCACGTGGTGTTTACTAACCACACTTCTGGTTTTCTAAAACGGTTGCAAGGGCCGGCTTGGAAACGTTGGCGAACACTGCAACGCATTCGTCATGTCAATGCCATCATCGCGCCCAGTCACGAGCTTTGTGACGCCGTACGATCAGTGGGTTATCAAGGGCCAGTGGCGTTCATTTCCAATGGGGTCGATGCGGATAAATTTTCACCCGGCACGAGCAAACTAAAAAGCGTATGGCGAGATGACGACGATGTCCCGGTGATTCTGATGGCGCGTCGGCTCGTTGAGAAAAACGGCGTACGTTATTTTGTTCAGGCCTTGAAACATATCAATGATCTAAAGTTCAAGGCGGTGATTGCAGGGGATGGCCCTGAACGTCAATGGATGGAGCGCTATGTGCATCAGCATGGCCTATCAGATAAAGTCAAATTTCTTGGGGGCGTGCTGAATAGCGATATGCCCGAGATTTACCGAGCGGCTGACATCAGTGTGCTGCCTTCGTTGATGGAAGCCACGAGTATTGCAGGTCTGGAAGCCATGGCCACAGGGTTGCCGCTGGTCGGTACTCATGTCGGTGGCATCCCAACATTGATAGAAGATGGCATCAATGGATTTTTGGTTCCGCCCAAACAACCCGAGGCGATGGCCGAAAAACTGAAAGTTTTGATCGCCGACAGCAGCTTACGCCAGCGAATGAGTCAGGCGGCACGCGCTCGCGTTGAAAAGCATTTCACGTGGTCAGTGATTGCTGCGGAGACGGAAAAAGTCTACGCCAAATGTTTGGCTGAGTGTTAGGTACCTGTCTAGATTTGTCATCTTGGGTGCTGTATAGAGCACTGAATATTGACGCGATAATACAATTGACGCTAAAGCGTCTGAACTTAGTTGCGCTCGTTCATGTTGCTGGTGCGAGCGCTGGACGTTGTTCCTAGTGTGATTGTCTTTGTCAGACGATGACCATCGTTGATCACAGTTGGTTTGGCTGCACTTCGACTCGATTTCGTCCCTTTTGTTTTGCTCGATAAAGGGCTGAGTCAGCGCGATGTAAAAATTGTGCGATGGTGTCCTCTTGATGAAAACATGTGACACCAAAGCTTGCTGTTCTCTGCTTGACCGTTGGGAAATTATGCAGTTCGATACAGCTTCTCAAATTATTGGCAAGAGTCATGGCTCCATTGAGTCCGGTTTCTGGACAAATGACGATAAATTCTTCACCGCCCCAACGACCGACGACGTCGGTTTTTCTGACGTGTTGTTGAAGAATCTTGGCAAAATCAATCAGGACGGAATCACCCACTAAATGACCGTAGCAGTCATTGACTTGTTTAAAGAAGTCGATATCGATCAAGATAACGCACAGGTCCAAGGCGTACCGTTGTGCCCGTTCCACTTCGTAATGCAGCGTTTCATTGATTTTGTGTCGGTTATAGACGCCTGTGAGCGGGTCGGTGACCGCCAGCTTTTCTTTTTCTCTCCTCAACAGCAATTCCGACTCGAGCTGTTGTTTAAGTTGACGTCTCAGGGTGGCCAGTTCGGTGATATCTGTTGAAAGATTGATCAAACGAGTCACCTTGCCAGAGGCATCTTTCATCGGAATTTTCTTTGACCAAAAGTAACGTGTGGTACCGTTAGGAAGGGTGCATTCCGTTTCCTCGCTCATTGGTTCACCGGACGCATAGACATGATCGTCGGAAGCGACAATACGCTTCATAAGTTCTGAGGAGAATTGATCGGGTGGTGTGCCAGTCAATGCATCCAGAGATGGCTGAAATAAGGCTTCGGCCTTCGGGTTTACATAGAGAAATTGGTTATCGCTGTCTTTAAGGTAAAGATAGGCGTCAATATTGTTGACGATACAATCAAGCAACTCCTGTTTTACTGCAAGTTCAAGCTCAAGTTTTTTTCGTTTCGTTATGTCTGTGGAGACACCATACATGCCACAAATTTTTCCTTGCTCATCGTAGAGGGGGCTTTTGACGGTTTGGTAATAGCGCACCTCCCCGGTTTCTTTAATGACATTGCGCTCCTCCGTGGCAATCACGATGCCTTCATTCATGACACGGTGATCATTCTGTTTCAGTTCGTCAGATTCCTCGAGCGAAAAAAAATGTGAGTCGTCTTTGCCCAATATCTCTTCTCGGGGACAGCCAAACAGATCACAGACCAGCTGGTTGACGTAGGTATAGCGTCCGTCAAGGTCTTTGGCAAAGACATAGGCGCCAATAGAATCCAGCAAGGTATTGAGTCGCACAAGCTCTTGCTCTAGTTGCCTGTATCTTTCTTGCAGCGATGGTGTGCGTGATTTTTTCGACATGGGTCAATACCTGCGGTGTCTCTGACAAAAAGGCGCCGAAGCGCGCATGATATACACCGAACCTGATCTTTCGTAACCGATTGACGTGATGATTAAATGATAGACTAAATGAGCCGATTTAATGGCATCACGCGCGTCCTATCCGTAGACAGTCGTTGCCGTTTAGTCGTCACCACCATTTATGAACCATAAAATTAGAGTCACAACGATGCTGACAATCAGCATGGTGGTGATTGGGAAATAGAATTTGAAGCCTGGGCGTTCAATGATGATATCGCCGGGCAGGCGGCCAAAAGGGATCTGGCTGATCCACGGCCAGAAAATGCCAATCATAAGCAAAGCGACACCAAGAAAAATCAGAAGCTTTTGCATATTGTGCTTGATAAGTGGCGAGATGGCACTATTTTACCATGAAAGTGATTGTGTCATGAGACACGGGCTGTGTTGACGCGGCGAACCTGTGTCGCGAGACACTTGCAAAGCAAGCGCGAAGAAAATGATGGATTTGATGCTTATCACCTTAATTAACACGGTATTGATGGTGGCAACCGTGGTGATCCACTACGAAGCCATCCGATCTATGACGATTTTCATTCCGAGGCTTGCTATTGATCACCGTGCACGGATTCTTGTGGGCGTTTTTGGTGCTTTGGCCGCGCATGTGGTTGAGGTATGGATATTTGGTGTGGCTTGTTTTGGCTTAGATCGGCTGGGCCGGTTTGGGCATTTGGAAGGCAATTATCATCACAGTTTACTCGATAGCGTGTACTTCTCTTTTACCAATTATACGACGTTGGGGTATGGTGACATTGAGCCGCATGGATTGATTCGGTTCTTAACAGGCATTGAAGCCTTGACTGGTTTGGTGATGATCACTTGGACAGCCTCATTTTTGTATTTTGAAATGGAACGAAACTGGCAAAGCCGCAGCGATGTCAATTGATCGTCTGGCCAAAAGAATACGTCTTTTGCCGGACTTTGCGGTGCAAAAAGGCTTTCTGCCGCGCGCACCTTATGCCACAATCACTTCAGACGGATTTCAGCGCGGTTGGCTATGTATCGGCAGTTTTTTGGGCTGACGGAAAGACCCTTCACCATTTCACCAAATCCTCGTTATTTGTATATGAGCCCACGCCATCGCGAGGCGTTAGCCCATTTATTGTTCGGGATTGGTGATGGTGGGGGATTTGTGGTGTTGACTGGTGAGGTCGGCACGGGCAAGACAACTCTGTGTCGCCGCATGTTGGAGCAAATGCCGAGCCATATCAACGTCGCTTATGTCGTCAATCCCAAGATTTCGGCTCAGGAACTGCTTGAAATCATTTGCGACAAGTTGAATATTCCGGTGCCACCACAACGACGCAATATCAAGGACCTGATCGATCTGCTCAATACCTTCTTGCTCGAAACGCACAAGCGGGGCATGAAAACCGTGCTCATCATTGA
>RFGJ01000182.1 GCA_003696665.1 Gammaproteobacteria bacterium
CGGGCTTCAGGCCTTCGCCGGGGACGCGCCCACTCGGCGCAAACGCTTCATCCTGTCAACGTGCCGTACAAAAAGCCCCTGCACACGCCCAACGTGAGCATCACCTGCCCGCCGTCTTTGCAATTGCACCACGCTTTCAGTATAGTCTAAATTTGCAATTTTCGCGCCGCTTACCCACCGCCGAAGGCGGGTCAGGTGAATGCATGGTTAGGCCACCTTTCATTCGGCGGAGATCAAACCTTGTTTCACTGCTCTCACCTGAATGTGCTGCGATTTTTTGTCCAACACCATGAGTAGCCCATAAATGAGAGTACCACTTACTGCCCCCATTATCAACCCACTCCCATTATACACAGACTGCATTGCAGCACCACCCACGAATACTTCTGCTACCAGCCAGCCGGATGCAAATGCTACCGGTACTCCCAAAACCCACAACACTATGCGCCGCCTTGAACTCAATAACCGGGGTGACAATGCGGGAATTTGCATTAATGCCAGCACCAGCCCCGCCACCAACAGCATGTTGTACGGCGAAGGCCACATCGCCTTTCCGCGGAACCCCGCTGATTGGTAGAAGGCAAACTCACTTATCAGAGAGCCTGAAAAGTAGCCCACAAACAACCCTGCCAGCGTTGTCAATGCCCAAAGAAATGGCCTTCGCAAAAAAGGTTCTAATACAAATGCGCCAAACAACGCTAGTGGCACTGCCACTACAAGGCTCAACAAGGAATCAAAAGCCGCAAATGACCAAATTCCTGATGCGCTATCAATGACGACATCATTCATCGGAGACGTTGGCGCAATTAGAATACTACCAAGGTGCCATGCCAATGCCGAGATTACGCCCCAGGCTAAGATTGCAGGAATACGTATGTATCTCATGTCACACACCTTCCTTAATTGTATGGTAACTGTATGGTGGCCTAACGTGAGCGTTAGCGGCAGCGGCGTTGACTGCACAACCACTATCGCCAACCTGTGACCTGATTTGCAATTCGCGCCCCGATTCGCGCGCGGCGTAGCC
>RFGJ01000183.1 GCA_003696665.1 Gammaproteobacteria bacterium
AGCAAATAAATCATAAGAATGAATAACAACTGTTCTGGTTTGTGCTGCCATTCGAACCACAAAATCAATATTGTCGCAAGCCCCAGTCCGCCAATAGCGAGGGTAGACAAGATTGCGCTGGCCTGAGTTTCGCCACTCAGCCGATAATTCATTACCGCCACCGCCAGAGAAACCAATAGAAACGTGACACTGCCGAATTCAAGAATGAGGCGCAATGTCCCGCCAATCACCATGACCGCGGCTAATCCTCCCATCAGCAAGACTGCCCGCTGCGGAATGGTTCCTCTGACTCGCTTTGCAAAGAATCTTGGCATAAAACCATCTTTTGCAATTTCCGCCATTTGTCGACTGGCACCAAACATCGTACCGGAAATGGCGCTTGCCGTGGCCAGTAACGCCCCAGCGATGACTAACGCCTCTCCCCATTTGCCAACAATGTCTCTTGCGCCTGCCGCCAAAGCATATTCTTGATGTTCAACCAACACCTTGACATCGATAGCGTTGATGGCCGCATAGGCAATCAGCACATAGATGCCGGTTGCGACCAAAATGGCCAAATAAATTGCCAGCGGAATTTGTGAGCTTGGCTTATCGATTTCCTGCACAGCATTAATCACTAATTGAAATCCTTCATAGGCCACAAAAGTCAAACTGGTGGCCATCAACAAGTTTACGAGACCGGGAAAATGGTCGGCCTCAGCAACGGCGGGCGCAGCATTGTCCTTTCCATAAAAAACCAACAGTACCGAAATACCTGCCAAGACAAATAGCTTGATGTACACCATCAAATCTTCGAGTTTGCCCATGCCGCGCACACTCCAAAGATTGACGGCAACAAAAAACACCAAAATGGCGAGTGCGGCAAATATGCGCACAGATTCGCCACCTTCATACCCCAGACCACCGACCAAATAGGACGCAAACGTATAAGCATAGAGTGCTAACGTTGAAACATAGCCAAAAGTCACCCACCAACCGATCAAACCGGCAACTATCGGGTGATTCGGAAAAGCTTTTCTCGCAAAGGCATAGCTACCTCCTTCATCCTGAAAATGCACACCCAATTTAGCGTAGGAATAGCCGGCCAGCAGCGCCAACCCACCGCCTATCGCAATGGCCAGCACCGCATAACTGCCAACCATTGAGACACTCACCCCCAGAATGCTGAAAATACCGCCCCCTATCATCCCGCCAAGCGCAATGGCAACCAGTTCGGTAACCCCTAAGGCCCGGCCGCGTGGACGATGAATTCGATGGGTTTTATCGCGCATAGATAATCATCACGTATCATTGTTCTTACAGTGAAGCATTTGTATGGGCTTTGGTTGGAAAAAGCAAGCGGCAAATAACAAAAGCTCGGAACCCTCATACATTCAAGCAAGCCTTGATGGCTCTAATTCATTAAGAGTCAAAATATGATTTGCTAATTTAATTCAAGTCTTCGTGACGAAAACCGGATTATCTGGCTATGATAGATAGCCAAATATTACTTTAAGCTCGTAAAATGAACTCCTCTAGCAGAGAACTTCGACAGCCATATTCGCGCTTCATACCGCTGTGGCGGATTTTACCAGTCCTGTTGTTTATCGCGACGACCGCATGCACACCAGACAATAAGGCGTCTAAAGTTTTTTCCGGCTATGTGACGGCCGACTGGCTCTATGTGAGTGCCACGAACGCAGGAAAAATTACGCAGGTCATGGTGAAACCCGGCGACCACGTGACCGCCGGCCAACCCCTTGTTGCACTTGACGATACCGCTGAGCAATATTTAGAGCAGCGTGCTGAAGCAGAAGAACAAGCCAACGAGTCCACTTATCATGATCTTGTCAAGGGGGCACGCCCCGAAGAAATCGCTGCCATTGAAGCCGAAATAGAAGAGGCTAAGGCCAAACTCAAATTCGAGAAAAGTCAAAAGGTCCGGTGGCAGAAATTGGTCGACCAGGGACTTGCGCCGAAAGAAATGTTGGATGAAATCACGCAACGCCTAAAGGTTGCCAGTGCCCATCTGAAAGCCTTGCAAGCCAAACGTAAAGTCGCCGAACTTGGCGCAAGAGATGACCAACAAGCCGCGGCCTTGGCTCGTGTGAAGGCCGCCAAGTTTTCAAAATTGCTGGCTCAGTGGCAACGGTCAGAACGCACACTTAAGTCTCCCGAAGATGCTCGTGTTGAAGAAGTTTTCTACTATCCCGGCGAGGTGGTTGGCGCGGGAACGCCTGTGCTTGCATTATTATCAGAGAAACGCATTAAAGTTCGGTTTTATATTCCAGAAAAGCAGCGGGCCAATTTTCACATTGG
>RFGJ01000184.1 GCA_003696665.1 Gammaproteobacteria bacterium
ATGGCCAAAGAGAAATTTGTGCGCGAGAAGCCACACGTCAATATCGGGACAATCGGACACATTGACCACGGGAAGACCACTCTGACCGCAGCGATCACCAAGACACTGTCGCTGCGGGGATGGGCAGATTTCACGAAATTCGAAGACATCGACAAGGCACCGGAAGAGCGTGAGCGCGGTATCACGATCTCCATTGCCCACGTCGAATACGAGACCGAGAATCGGCACTACGCCCACGTTGACTGCCCTGGACACCGGGACTACATCAAGAACATGATCACCGGTGCGGCCCAGATGGACGGTGCGATTCTGGTGGTAGCGGCCCCAGACGGGCCAATGCCCCAGACTCGGGAACACGTTTTGTTAGCCCGGCAGGTAGAAGTACCCGCGATGGTCATCTTCTTGAACAAATGCGACATGATGGATGACGAGGAGTTGCTGGAACTGGTCGAGCTGGAACTGCGCGAACTGCTGAACCAGTACGATTTTCCTGGGGATGAGACACCGATTGTGCGCGGGAGTGCACTGAAAGCATTGAACTGCAAGAGCGATGACCCCGAACACCCGGACTATGCGCCGATATGGGAGTTGATGCGTGTCGTAGATGAATACATTCCGACACCAGAGCGAGAGATAGACAAGCCCTTCCTGATGCCGGTAGAAGACGTATTCAGCATCAAGGGACGAGGTACGGTTGTAACCGGGCGAGTGGAGCGTGGTACGCTGACCCCGAACAGTGAAGTAGACATTGTAGGGTTGTCAGAGAAGCCGCGGCGTGTTGTGGTGACCTCCATGGAGATGTTCCACAAGGTATTGGACAAGGTAGAAGCCGGGGACAACGCCGGGTTGCTGTTGCGTGGTGTGGCTCGTGACGAAGTAGAGCGGGGTCAGGTACTGGCTGCGCCGGGGAGTATTACGCCGCACACCGAGTTTGAAGCCGAAGTGTACGTACTGCGCAAGGACGAAGGTGGACGACACAAGGCCTTCTTCCCTGGGTATCGGCCGCAGTTCTACATTCGGACGATGGACGTGACCGGTGAGATCTCGCTACCGGAAGGAGTGGAGATGGTCATGCCTGGTGACAATGTGAACATGAAGGTGAAGTTGATTACACCAGTTGCTTTGGAAGAAGGTAGCCGTTTCGCCATTCGTGAAGGTGGCTTGACTGTTGGTGCTGGTGTTATTACCAAGATCGTGAA
>RFGJ01000185.1 GCA_003696665.1 Gammaproteobacteria bacterium
GCCAATCGGCCCTTCCAACATAATGTCAAGCGCAGAAACAATTCGCTCCGGTTTACCAGTGTGGATTTCCCACGGCTGTTCATAGCCAGGAATATGCAAGTTCGACACACTGAATCCAGTCAGGCCAATTTTCGGCTTGGCGCCACGACCGGTCGCCCCTTCATCGCGAATCTCTCCACCTGCGCCTGTGGCCGCCCCTGGGTAAGGTGAAATGGCTGTGGGGTGATTGTGCGTTTCCACCTTCATCAACATGTGCACTGGTTCAGTATGATAGCGGTAGATGCCATTACTGTCGGCGAAGAACCGCGCTGCGGTCGGGCCGGCAACAATGGCCGCGTTGTCCTTGTAGGCGGAAAGCACACCATCCGGCGACACCTTATAAGTGTTTTTGATCATCTGGAACAAGCTCAACGGCTTGTCTTCGCCGTCAATCGTCCATGAGGCATTAAAAATCTTATGACGACAGTGCTCAGAGTTGGCCTGCGCAAACATCATAAGCTCAACATCAGTCGGATTACGACCAAGTTGTTGATACTGATCGACCAGGTAGTCAATTTCATCGTCCGCCAAGGCCAAACCGAAATTTCGGTTTGCCTCAACCAGCGCCGTCTTACCTTGGCCAATGACATCCACCGTTTTGAGCGGTTGGGGTGATTGTTTGGCAAACAGAATTTCAGCGTCCTCCGCGCGCTCCAGAATGGACTGCGTCATGCGATCATGGATCAGTGGCTTCAACGCTTCCGGAATTTCAGTAATGCCATTGAACACATAACGTATGCCGCGCTCGATACGACGCACTTGATGAAGGCCACAATTTTGAGCGATGTCTGTGGCTTTAGATGACCAAGGCGAAATCGTGCCAATCCGTGGTGTCACCAAACACTCAGCGCCGTCGATTTGTTGGGATGCTCGGCTCGGGCCGTATTGCAAAAGTGAGTCGAGTATGGCAAGTTCCTGTTCAGACAAAGGATTTTCAACATCGACAAAATGGATGAATTCGGCATAAACCTGTTTGATTTTCGGCGTAATCGCCTGACACTCGGCGAGCAGTTTCTTTTGGCGAAAACGAGAAAGCGCGGGGGCACCAGTCAAAATCAACATGGGCGTCTCTCTAGCTAATGACATTGGTCGGCTCGGATGGCGCCAATGATACTGGAAAGGTGAAGAAAGGGCTACTTTGATGCGTTCTATGGCTCGTTTTCTGACCAGATTCACACTCCTCGCTTTGCTCACCCTACAGCTGGGATGCCAACCGGCAGAAAACAGCCTGGAGGCCATCAAACAACGCGGTGAGTTACGCATTGCCACACGCATTTCGCCGACCACATACTACATTGCTGGCAGCGGGCCAGCTGGCCTGGAATACGATCTGGCAAAACTGTTTGCCGAACGGTTGGGGGTGCGACTGTCGGTCATTGCCGTCGATGATATGGATCGATTATTTCGGTTACTCGCCGATGGCAGTGTTGACTTGCTTGCCGCTGGCCTGGCCATCACCCCGCAACGGACTCGCCGGTTAAAATTCAGTGTCCCGTATCAAAACGTTTCGGTGAAACTTGTGTTCAAACAGGGAAAGTTTTGGCCAAGAAACTTTGACCAGCTGGATGGTCAACTTTATGTCTTAGCCCGTTCCAGCCACAGCGAACTGCTGCGCCGGGCAAAAAGTGCGCATCCATGGCTGAGTTGGCATGAAACCACACAATACGACATCGCCGATCTGGTGCAAATGGTACTGGATGAGTCCATCGACTATATGCTTATTGACAGTAACGATTTAGCGCTGCACCGACGCTATCACCCCGATCTCGTGGTGGCCTTCACAGTGGCCGAGAAGCAGCCTTTGGCCTGGGCATTTCGCCGCGACATTGACGACAGCTTGCCTCGCGCGGTTGGCGATTTTTTTCATGAGCTAAAAGAAAACGGCACACTCTCCCAGCTAATCGAGCAGTATTACGGTCATTTAGACGATTTTGACTATGTGGGCACGAAAGCATTCTTGGCCACCGCACGCCAAGTGCTGCCAAAATACAAACCGTTGTTCCAACAGGCAGCACATGAAAATGGCCTAGATTGGCAATTGCTCGCTGCCATCAGTTACCAAGAATCCCATTGGAACCCACGCGCCAAGTCACCCACAGGCGTGCGTGGCATGATGATGCTCACTCTCCCCACTGCTCGTCAGTATGGCGTCAAAAGCCGACTAAACCCAGCAGAGAACATTCTCGCAGGAGCGCGTTACTTCAGCAGCATCAAACGCCGTCTGCCAAAGCGCATCGCTGAACCCGATCGTACCTGGCTGGCGCTGGCGGCCTACAACGTTGGCTTGGGGCATCTGGAAGATGCTCGCGTACTGACGCAGCGGTTTGGCAAAAATCCGGATAAATGGGTGGATGTGAAGGCATTTTTACCGCTGCTGTCGCAAAAACGTTATTACAAAACTGTCAAACACGGTTTTGCGCGCGGTTACGAGCCAGTGCAATACGTTGACAATATTCGGCGTTACTATGAAATTCTGCAGTGGCTGTCACAACAGCCACTGCAGACCGACGATGGGCCAATGCCTGACACAGAAGAATAGGAAGCAGATCACCAACGATAATAAATTCGACCAAAGAGACGGTATCGATCACCTGCGTCTGGGCCAAAGCCACCGGTGCGATACGCCTCATAACTTTCCTGATAAGCCGGTAACGGCTCCGTGCGCCCAGTCGCAGCAACCTCAACAAACCACCCTGGGAAATAGCGCCGCCATGTCACATCCAACTGCCACAACTCGACCGCGGTCGGCGTAACCGGATTCCCGGCTGGTGGCTGTCGGTTCGTGCCATCCCGGTTTAAGTCGAGCCATGCCAGCTGTATTGACCATTCGTTGGCTTGGTGGTCGCTGCCCATCAGCCCCAACGCGACGGTCGCCGCATCATTGTCCCAACTGGCGCCCATCACACGCCCTAAATGACGATAACCAGAAGCATACAGATGGTGCTCATAAATCACATTGTCACCA
>RFGJ01000186.1 GCA_003696665.1 Gammaproteobacteria bacterium
CCCAGAATGCGCACCAGCCCAGGGACGTTCTTCTGCGGACTGAGCCTCCCGGCGAACAGGATACGCGGCGGATTGCCCACCCGGATTTCGCCGGGGTTCAGCAGGGCGGTATCCACGCCATTGGGGATGACCTGCACGTCCACGCCGTAGTGACGCCGCGCCAGGTCACGGGTGAAGGCGCTCACCGCCACGATGTGCGCCGCTCTGCGCCAGATGGGAATTGTGAAGGGAAACACCCAGCGGAACCAGCGGTCGGTCTTCTCCGGCACGCCGCCGGGCACATCGCCCAGGTGGGCGGTCAGCAGGTAGGGCAGGCCGCTCAGGCGCGAGAGAGCATAGGCCGCCGCCCCAGAGGGAACGGCGAAATGGGTGTGCAGCACATCCGGCTGCCAGCGGCGGATGATGCGCAGCCCGGCAGGGATGGCAGCCAGCACATAGCCCAGCATGGCGCGCATATCGCCCTTGTAGGGCCAGCGCCGCAGAGAGGGGATGCGCCAGATGCGCACTCCATGGCGTATTTCTTCACGCGGCAAATCCCCCCAGTGGGCGGTCAACACGCCGACTTCGTGGCCGCGGGCCGCCAGTTTGTAGCAGATGTCTTCGGCCACCTTGCCGCCCCCGCCGCCCACGGGCGGGAATTCGTAGATAACGGTCAGAATACGCAATTTTTACTCCTTTATGTTCAACTTTTTCTTACGCAAGTAAATATGTAACGCTGTGCCAGGACGACAACCAGTAGCGGGCGCAGGTAACAGTTCATCGAACTCACCAGAAGTTACATATTCTCCAATTTCATCATCGTATACTCGCTCTTCCACCAAAATCACATCCGCCTCCTGGCGCCATCGTCTCGCCAATGTGTCATTCCAAAAGCCATAGCGTGCCAGAGTATCCGCATCCCCTACGCGTAATGTGGATTCGATGTTCAGTTGTTGCGGAAAGAAGCGCGCTCTATCCAGATATAGCAACAGAACCTGCGAATCGCTGCCTTGCCAGTACACCAGAGAATCCGAGGGGATGCTGGAGCGTAAGTATGCCCCAGCCGCCTCATAAGAGGCAATTATATCCACATTACCACTACAGGAATCTGAAGAACGTCCCAAAATTCCTATCGGCGAGAGTAACCAGCCCGCCAGCAGGAACAAGACCAACGCTCCGCTGAATGGATGAGCAGGCAGCCATGCTACACCGTGTTGGTGCAGAATTTTTGGGAGGCGGAACAATAAGGTCAAAATCACGACCAACAGCAATGCAACGATTGCCCCACGTAGCCAGTTGTCCAGCACTGCCATTGCCTGGTCATAGGGATAACGTTGCAGCAAACCAGATTTGTTTAGCAACAGCTCATCCAAAGGGACGGTACCCTCACGCATGATGCCGCCAGAGAAACGCGGCACGGGCAATTTGATAACCTTATCCAATACCGTAGGAGTACCACTACCAAAGTGATAGGTATATCCAGCTAATAATGTCGTTACGCCTATAAGTACCACCCCTATCGCGGCCGCTTGCCGTATTGGAGTGAGTTCAGTACGCCAGTGTCCAAACGCCAACAGCACGAGCAATAATGCAGTGACATCAAAGAAAAACAGATACGTTGAAAAACAATACACACAATAATCTTTCCCCAACGAAGCCCAGGCGTGAGCTAACAGAAAAACGCCAAATGTCACCGAGAGGAAAAGTGCCATTCGCCGCTGTGCCGCTTTCCAATCAACAGGCCAAAGAATCCATACCGCCGCTGCCCCCACCAGGGGCACAAAGTGTAAATAAAACCCTTGGAACAAACTTATCAGCCGTGTCTTGGCAGGAATCGGAGCAGATTGCCAGGAATTCACACCTTTGTGACGCCAGATATCCAGAAAAGGGGTCAAACGCTGTGGGAACCACCCTACCCACATGCTCATAATACCGGGATAGTAATGAATATACACGGCAATGACAATGGACAGTCCAACGATAGTCGCCCAACCGGCTACACGAACATCATGCTGCCACCAGACATATACCAAAAGCAAGAACAGCAATGGCGTCATATTCAGACGCGTCAACGCCAGGACACCAGCCAATGCAACACCTATGATTACTTGCCAGGAACGACGATTTTCCCCCAATGTCAACGCCAAAATCCATATGAGCATACAGGCAACCAGCCCTTGCGAATTTGCCGTACTGTACGTCCGAATCATGGCGGTGTTCATAGCCAGGGTAATTACAGCCAACGCTGCTCCCCAATCAGATGACAACCGTCGAGCAATTACCCATACACCAACTGCAAACAACAGTGCCAGAAACAACGCAAAATAACGCCCGCTACGCAAACCAGGGCCAAAGACCACCTGTACCCACCCCGGTATCAAAAATGAAAATGGCATGTGATTGGTCCACGGGCCATATTCTTGAAAGGGACGGTATGTACCGTTAGCAAACATGTAACCTTTGAGCAGGTACAATCCTTCGTCCAGCACGGTATCCACGGCATGGGCATATTGCCATACCCTCCAGGCATAAATTCCATATCCCAACACTGCCAACGCGTTTGCTAAACCTCGTAAACGTCGTATTCGGTCAAACAACATCATGCAGAACACCTCCTGCTCCAAACGACATGTCCGGTATGCTCTTCTGTAGCATTCAGATACCCGCAGACAAGATGTGCGGCAGGTCGCCCCAATGGGCGGTCAACACGCCGACTTCGTGGCCGCGGGATGCCAGTTTGCGGCAGATGTCTTCGGCCACCTTGCCGCCCCCGCCGCCCACGGGCGGGAATTCGTAGATAACGGTCAGAATGCGCATGCGTCAGGGGAGGGGGGCAAACACGTGAATGCGGGAATCTTCCGGGCGGCAGGCTTCCACCGGGGGGGTGACGTCCACCTCCTGAAGGGCAGACGCCTGTAAGCCGCGCTGCACCCAGGCGTCTTCGAGCCAGGCTTCTTCAATCAGGGTGTAATCGGCCTGCTGCATCCACCGCACACCCAGGGATTCGTTCCAGCGGCTGAAACGGTAGAGGGTATCCGCATCACCGCCCATCCA
>RFGJ01000187.1 GCA_003696665.1 Gammaproteobacteria bacterium
ATGAGCTCTTTTGCCACGCGCAAGTTTTTCACCTTGTCGATACCATAGGCATCAATCAGAATTTTAAGAACGTTATCATTATATGAATAGCCGTATTTTTGGGCAGCATACCACAATTCAAAGGCATCATTAAAAAATGTGCTGTTCAACCATGACTTATTATAGGCGTGGTAAAGTTGTCTGTACGCTTTGTGGTCCAAATCAAACACATGCTTTCCTGGGGCGAACCCTTCATAACGTCCCCAGCCCAGGCCCAACTCCTCATCTCCCCAAAATTCAGTATCCTGCAGATCAATTCCATACCCTCGATGCGCCAGTAGTCTGCCGGCGGCAAAGGCACCTTCATCCAATTTATAAAAGCCAATCACATAGGGAAAAAATTCATAGGAATCGTCTGGATAATCTCTGGCAGATTCGTAAGAAAGAACCAGACCCCACTCCTTGGTCCAGGAAACACACTCGATGGACGCACTCCAGTCCATCCCAGGCATGGAGCAGCCCTGGACTGATATCGAGGACAGCACCTCCCACCTCACCGTCCCTTTTCTGAGAAGCGCGTAGTCCCTTGTTTGCGTGAATGCTGCAAGTTCCCGCAACTTTCTGGAGAACTCCAACTCTATGACACCGGCCTCTTCCCTGTCCCAATCATCCCCCAAGATATGCCGTTCAATTCTTTTGACCCTGGAACGAGTAAACCGCAACAGAGCACAGACCAACTTTTGTCTTGCAAGATCCACCTGCCCTTGATCGTAACGGGAGGCGAAGCGGGGTTCATGTTCTATTCGGACAGCGTCTCCGGGAGGCAGTACGCTTAGCGAATCACAGAATTGTCTGTAAACATCAGCCAGACATGGATCTTCCAATTCAATTTCATCCGGCGGTATGAGCCCAAGCAATGCGATCGGATCACTTTTTGCCATATCGGACATTCCTGTTTCCTTTCATTTGGCGCCTGGAGCTTGCTGCGCAAAAAAGAGCCTTTGTTAGTCGTATCGAAAACAGTATGTGAGATTTCCATCTCCAGAAAATTGAAATATGGACCTGAGGCCAGCAAGTATTTTTCAACAACTGAACTCCTATGCAGAATCCCTCATAAAGCTCTCTGAGTGATCGTTTTCATAGCCATGTGACGTTTTATGCGATTGTTCCGGCCTCAAGCCTACTCTTCACGCTTGAACAGGTGGCTCTTGCTGTTTTCCGACTCTTGCGTGGGTAGATTGTCGCCCCGATCTGGGACGGAGGTACCTTCCTTCAGGTATTTTTCCCAGGTAGTCATTATTGGGCGTGCATTGCGCAACACTCTCTTGGTCTGCTCGGCGAATTCCTGGGGCGACATCGGTGGTTGCGCTGCGAGAATCTCCTTTGCTTTCTCTATGTATTTCTGGTGCTCTTTCGACCTTGGCATGCCCCCCCCCTGTTGGTTGACGTGTTGGTGAACCCGTCAACGGGTGGTTCTGTAACGTGAGTGATAATGATGTTAATCGTCAGAGTTTTTCTCTGCCGAACC
>RFGJ01000188.1 GCA_003696665.1 Gammaproteobacteria bacterium
GAGAAGCCCTGACGCGCTTCGTCCAGCGCGGCATGCTGGATGCGCCGGTGACCTACAAGCATCCGTAGCGCAACTGCTCGTAGTTGTGGAAAAAAGGAAAATCGTAGCGCAACTGCTTGCCAGTTGCGGGAAGTGTGATGACCACAAGAGTGTGCCAGTGAGCCCTTTTTTTGACAAGGGTACACCGCTTCCCACGGTTAAGTGCCGTAGTACCGTTGAGTCAAGGGCATTTTTTAGGCAATTCTCAGACAATCTCTAGCCGATTTTTGCGATCACAACCAGAAATTCCGGTTTCGGTAGTTCGACCGTTCCGAAAAATCATGCAATAAAGAGAACGGATTCAAGCCCAAAACAAGATGATTTTCTCATGCAGGCGAATTTGTGCCCAAAAATTTGCTACCTTGACAAAATTCGGAATTCCTTAACTTGTGACCGATGCCCTAAAAATAGCAAAACAAATATCTGTCCTGTAGGGAAAGAAAATCAAACGGGGTTGTAATTCTCTTGCAATGCAACACAACAATCATGTCAAAAGGAGGCTCAGATGACAAAATCTAACGGCTTTCGCATGGTTATATCATTTCTGACCCTTCTCGGGATGTTCATCTCCTTGTTTTCCTCAGCTTATGCTGCTGCATACCTTTCACCACCCCCGCGAACAATCACAAATGCTCCTTCAGCAGACACCATCGCTCCCGCGCCGGTGCTTGCACTCCAGGCGGAACGCGGCACAGCGCCCGGCACCGTGAAACTATCCTGGATTGCCCCAGGCGACGATAGTACCGCTGGCACTGCGGCGCAGTACATTATCCGCTACAATAGCGAGCCCATTAGCGAGGACAATTGGGCTTCGTCTAGTGACGTGGTGGGGGAACCCACACCTTCTCCTGCAGGCTCACTGGAGCAAATGACTGTCACTGGTTTAACCCAGGGGATGATTTACTATTTTGCCATCAAGACGCGTGATGAGGCCGGAAACATCTCGACCATCTCCAACACGCCCCGCGCGGTCGCCGCGGCAGCATACAGTACCTATCTTCCTCTGGTCTTATCAACTTCAGATGTTCCAGTCGTGATTCCGAAAACCACCGTTGTACTCGATAAGACGACTGCTGAAGTGATCGAAGATATATCTGCAGACTATACGGCAATCACCTTCACCCAGACAACGCAGGGACTTAACGACGTACAAGTGGGGGATGTCATTGTTTCCGAGCCTGCACCTAACGCGCCCTACGGTTTGCTGGCAAAGGTCAACTCGGTAACCACATCCAGTGGTGATGTAGTGGTGGGTATTGAGCCTGCTGCACTGGATGAAGCCATTGAGTCCGGTTCTGCACACATTTCACAAAAACTGAGACTGGATCAGGGCACAACAACTTTTGCCCTGCCTGGTGTCTCAACCATTGCTTCTCCTGAACTTAATGATGAATTCTATATCGAATTGCAAGATGTGGTCCTGTATGACGACGATGGAGATTTAGACACCACAAATGACCAGATTGTTGCACATGGGTATATCCGCCTTGAACCTGGCTTTTCTCTTGATCTGGAAGTGCGCCATTGGGAACTCAAGAACCTAAACTTTACCACGACTGCTAATGAGACATTTGAACTTGAAGTGGAGAACAAAACCGATTTACAGTTCAAGAAAGAAAAGTTAATATTTGAACATCACTTTGAGGATCCACCAGTCACCTTTATGATTGGGTCATTACCTGTTGTCGTCGTACCAGTTCTTAGAGTATATGTGGGTATCGATGGGACTGCACATACAGTGGTAACTACAGGTATCGAGCAGCAAGCAACGCTCACCGCTGGATTGCAATATCGAAACGGAACATGGTCACCTATAACCGATTTTAACAATGAGTTTTTCTTTCATATCCCCAGATTAACCGCTGATGCAGATGTAAAAGGGTACATCAGTGGCGAACTGGATTTATTGTTATATGGATTAACCGGCCCATACGCCAAAGTTACTCCCTACTTGCAATTACATGCCAACACCAATGAAACACCGTGGTGGGTGCTGTATGGAGGAGTTGAAGTCCCCGCTGGGGTAAAAATCGAGGTTTTAAGTCACCAGATTGCTGAATATGAAACCACCTTGATTGATTATAAAATTCCTCTCATTGAAGCGCAAACCAACAACCCGCCAAACACACCTGGTAATCCATCACCTCCAAATGGATCAATTATTTATGATCCAAACATAAATCTCAGCTGGAGTAGTGGTGATCCAGATGGCGATAATGTAACATATGACCTCTACCTTGAAGCCGAGGATTCCACACCTGATGTATTAATGACTTCAAATTATATGACTACAACCTTTAACACAGGGGGGTTGACCCCAGATACAGACTACTACTGGCAAGTCGTTGCCCGGGATGAGCATGATGCTGTAAACTCTGGGCCTATATGGACGTTTCATACAGCATCTGATCTGTCAAGTGGTGAGATCACCGTCAGAAACGACAGCAATGGAGTGGAAATCCCAGATGGAGACACTACCCCCTCTGTGTCAGAAGGCACCGATTTTGGCAGCGTGGACATCAATGGTGCTACCGCTACCCAATGGTTCCGCATCTGGAATGACGGCTCTGATTTCCTTTATCTCACCGGCGACCCTATCGTGCAACTGACTGGCTGTTCGGATTTCACCATTACCGCCCAACCAGGCGACACTTCTATCAGCCCCTATCACAATTCCGTCCAGTTCCTGGTCACCTTCGACCCTACCACTGTCGGCCTCTGTAGTGCTGAGATCAGTATCCCCAACAGCGACGCCGACGAAAACCCCTACAACTTCACCATCCAGGGCACAGGTACAATCACTAACAGCGGTGAGATCACCGTCAGAAACGACAGCAATGGAGTGGAAATCCCAGATGGAGACGTTAGTGTAAATTTCTTTCTGTAAATTCGAAAGCCACTACTGCACCCCTGGCCCGTTTTCTCTTCGACCCGCAATAGCCGTAAGCCTATCTGCAGGCCTACTGGCACTACAGCGCCAGCCAGCCTGCGGGCTGGCCTGGACGAGCGCCCCTTCGAACATCCCTATTACTGGGCCGGGTTCGTCTATCTGGGGCTGCCGGTCGCTGCTCACAGGGGATGAAAACTACGCCATACAACACCCCTTGTA
>RFGJ01000189.1 GCA_003696665.1 Gammaproteobacteria bacterium
GTGTTGACCATGCTCACCAGCCACGCACTGCCAATGGCCAACGCAACAGGAACATCCATACCAAGACGGCGGTGCTGCAAATTTTGCCAAGCGCCACGGAAGAAGGGCACGGCCGCATAAAAGACGACCACGCAGGCAAGCAGGGCGCTGGTCCAGCGCAGGAAGCGTCCATGTTCTATTGCCATATCCTGACCATCACCGACGTACAGACCAACGGCGAACATCATCGTTTGCATCGCGACCAGTCCAGCGACCCCGAGCCGTTTGAGTAACGCACGATCTTCGCGGACTGTCGAATCTTCATCAGCTCGGATTACGTGTGGTCGATAGCCAATGGTTTGCAATCGCTCAAGCACCATCGGCACTGCTTCATCAGTGGTGAGTTTCACCAATACCCGATGGGTCATCGCATTCGCTTGACAATCGATCACCGCTGGCAGTTCCAGACAGACCTTCTCGATCAGCCATACACACGCACTGCAACGAATCCCTTCAACGTACAGATGGAGCTCAATGTGTTCGTGATCGGTGATTACGCGTGCCTTGCGTATATTGGGATCTTGATAGGCTTTGGCAAGTTCAATGGCGTTCTCATCGGGCGCGGCTTTCACCGCAGGTGCGGTTCGCCGACGATAATATTCGTCCAGTCCATTTTCAACCAGGGTTTTGGCGATCGCATGACAGCCCGCACAGCAGAATTGTCGTAAGGACCCATTCCACTCAAAAGACCAATCAGCCCCCTCTGGTATCGGTTCTTCGCAATGGAAACAATGGTTCATCGGGCGCTAATTTCGACTGGCTGACCTGGAGAGAGGAACACTTCTTGTGATAGCAACCAATCATTGCCGGGGGCGGTGATCTGGGCGTAGTAACGCCCGGTTGCCTTGATTGCCGGGCCGACAAACAGTCGGCTTTGTGCATCATAATGCAAGGTCATTTTGTGATCGCGTGATTTATCGGTCGGATGCGCAAGCAGCATAGCAACTGTGTTGGGGCGCACTGGCGCGTGCAGTCGCATTTGCGTGCTATCGTCAGAAAACACGATCACTGCGGTAATGCCGAGTTTTTGGGCTTGACGACGGGATTTAATCCGCTCATTCACGGCCAACCCTTGTCGATAGTAGTCGCTGACAACAGGACTGTCTGCTTGATGCACAGCTATCCATACTGTGGATAATCCTGCAATGACGGTTGCCACTGGGATGCCAACGACCAGCCACATCCACGGTTCTTGATACCATTTTTGCATCGCTTACTATCTCCCCAGTCGGGGGCCGATAAAACGGCTCTCTGCGGTAATTTTCACATTACCGGCTTCGTCCACAAGTTCAAACACAATGGGTTGACTGACGCGCGTCAATTCACCGGGATCGGCTTCCACTCGAACCGGCGCTGACGCCACTTTGCCAGCGGGGACAACAACCGTGTCATTACCTTTGATGTGCGCCGTTTTAGGTTGGATGACACGAATTTTAAACTTGTGCGTTTGATCTGTTTTATTGGCGACCTTGAGCGTGTAGATGTTTTCAACCAGCCCCATATCATTTTCGACATAGAGTCGATTGCGATCCCGGAGTACTTCGGCATCTATCATGGCTCGATGCGTGAGAAGAAATATCCATGCCGCAATCAAACTCACCCAGATGACAAAATACATAATGGTTCTTGGCCGGATGATATGTGGTTTTTGTCCGGTTTCTTCGGTTTCCGTGGTGTATTTGATGAGCCCCCGCGGATAGCCCATCTTATCCATGACTGAATCACAGGCATCAATGCAGGCTGCACAAGCAATACATTCGTATTGGAGGCCGTCCCGGATATCGATGCCAGTTGGGCAGACTTGTACGCAAAGCTCGCAGTCAATGCAATCGCCTAAGCCAAGCGCTTTGGGATCCGCATTGCGTTTTCTTTTGCCCCGCGGTTCGCCACGTTTCTTGTCGTACGAGATGATTAAGGTATCTGGGTCAAACATGGCACCTTGGAAACGCGCATACGGGCACATGTACTTACATATTTGTTCACGCAGAAATCCTGCATTGCCCCAGGTCGCGAAGCTGTAGAAGAAAATCCAGAAAGTTTCCCACGGTCCTAGATTCCATGGCCATAAATTTGCGGTTAATTCCCGAATTGGCGAAAAATAGCCAACGAACGTATAGCCGGTAAACAACGCAAATACGATCCACGCGACATGTTTTCCGCCTTTTTTCAGGATTTTTTCCCGCGTCCACGGCATTTTGTCCAGCTTTATTTGCTGATTGCGGTCGCCTTCAAAGAATCGCTCGATGGCAATAAAGACTTCTGTCCAGACCGTCTGTGGGCAGGCATAGCCACACCAAAGGCGTCCGGCAAGCGCGGTAAAGAAAAAGAGCGACAAGGCAGCAATGACCAGAAGCCCCGTCAGCAGCACAAAATCCTGCGGCCAGAACACGAGACCGAACAAGTAAAATTTGCGAGCAGGAAGGTCGAATAGGACGGCCTGACGTCCGTCCCATGTCACCCAAGGGAGAACATAATAAAGGCCAAGCAGCACCCACACTGCCAGTACACGAAGCCGTTGAAAGCGACCGGAAATTTTGCGTGGGTAAATTTTAGGCTCTTGGGCATAGAGATCGGTCGACACGGGGATTTGACCATTGGTTCCAGATGATGTGCTCATGACATTATCCTGATGTAGCCAAGGAGGAAGGCGGAGCTATGCTCCGCCGTAACTGAAGACATTATACCGTCTATTGCTGCGATTCGTTATGGGACAGACTGTAGACGTATGCAGCAACAAGGTGGATTTTGGCTTCGCCAAGAATGTCTTTATGTGCCGGCATGCGACCACTCCGACCTTCGGCGATGGTCTTGCGAATGACTGCCGGAGAGCCACCATACAGCCAGATGTTATCGGTCAGGTTCGGTGCGCCAACGGCTTGGTTGCCTTTGCCATCGGGCCCATGGCATGCAGCACAGAACATGGCGAACTTCTTTTCACCTTCGGCGGCAAGCGATGCGTTGTGCTTACGACCAGACAGTTTGAACACATAACTGACCATGGCTTCAACACCGGCATCACCCAATGTGGCTTTCCAAGCGGGCATATTGCCTTGACGGCCATGGGTGATGCTGGCAACGATTTGCTCTGGCGATCCACCCCATAACCAATCGTTATCCGTCAGATTTGGAAAGCCAGGTGAGCCACGGCCATCTGAACCATGACAGACGGCACAGTTGTTAAGAAAAATGCGTTTACCCATTTCGATGGCCTCAGGATGTTTTTGGGCCAGTGTGGGAATGTCAATTTTCTGGTACTTGGCAAACAAAGGTGCGTACTTTTCTTGCGCCGCTTTAAGCTCCTGGGCCACTTCTTTTTCTTGCGTCCAGTTAAGAAAGCCTTTGAAGTTGCCAAGCCCAGGGTAGGCAAGCAAGTAGACCACGCCAAACACGACTGTGATGTAAAACAGGTTCAGCCACCAACGGGGCAGTGGATTATTGTATTCCTGGATACCGTCATAGCTGTGTGGCATCACCTTTGGCGTGTCACCTTCATGCACGTCGTCTTTGACGCGGCGTGTGACCACGAGCAGCCAAACAGTTGCGACCAGAAAGCCGACGGTTAAAACAACTACAAACCAGTGCCAAAAGGTAGTCATTGTTTATCCCCTTGTTCGATGGTCGGGTTGGTGTCATCGCCAACAAATGGCAAGTTGGCGGCATCGTCATAATCGGATTTTTTGCGGCGATAAACCACGATGATCAGTGCTATGAACAGCACCATCAGGACGAGGGTAATCAGACCGCGTA
>RFGJ01000190.1 GCA_003696665.1 Gammaproteobacteria bacterium
GAGCATGCTCACGGGTTGGCCGAGCATCGCCGCTTCGGCTTCAATGCCGCCGACACCCCAGCCGAGGACACCGAGGCCATTAATCATTGTCGTATGCGAGTCGGTGCCGACCAGTGTGTCCGGGTAGAGCAGGTCGCCATTGTCACCACCGGCGAATACAACGCGGGCCAGATATTCAAGATTGACTTGGTGAACGATGCCACGACCAGGGGGCACCACTTTGAAGTTATCAAAGGCTTTTTGTCCCCAACGCAAGAATTGGTAGCGTTCGCGATTGCGTTCAAACTCGATTTCAGTATTTCGCTCAAGCGCATCTGGCGTACCGTAATAATCCACCATCACCGAATGGTCGATCACCAGTTCAGCCGGATTAAGTGGGTTGATGCGTTGCGGATCACTGCCAAGTGCTTGCATGGCATCACGCATCGCGGCGAGATCGACAACCGCAGGCACGCCAGTAAAGTCTTGCAGAATGACCCGTGCTGGCACAAAAGCAATCTCGGTTTGCGATGGGGCTTCAGTGTTCCAAGCCGCAAGGGTTTCAATGTCAGAATCGTCAACGAAACCGCTATCGGCGTGCCGAAGCAAATTCTCCAACAAGATTTTGGCGCTGTAGGGCAGACGCGAGAGATCGTATTTTTCGGCCAATGGCGCGAAGCTGTAATAGCGGTATCTTTTGTCACCCAAGGTCAGGGAGGCAAGCATTTGATATTTGTCTGTCATCTTGATGTCCTCTAATTCATTTTTGTTTGCCGTATAACATAGCACAGTGCAGCACGCAGATGGTGCTTGAAAGTGGCGCGGCTTTTTCGCAAACAGGCCCGTCAGTGGCTCATGCGAACGATGCCCTGGCTGAGCAGCGGTTCAATTTTTTTGGCAATGGCCGCAATGCGGTCAGTGGTCTTGGGGTGCGTGGAAAGCCACAAGGCCATTCGACTGTCTCGCGGATCTAAGGCCTCAATTTTTTGTAGGACACTGACCATGGCGTAGGGGTCAAAACCCGCGCGCGTCATCAGTACGAGGCCATGTCCATCGGCTTCAAATTCGTCAGCTTTGGACAGTCCGTTGACGTAGAGTGTTTGCGTGGCCGACAACAATCCTTTGGCAATTTTCTGGTTCCGGCGAGCAACTTGTGACGTTTGATGGTTTGCGTTGTAGGCATCCGCGGCCACTAATGCCAATTGCCCAATAATGTCTAACCCCTTGGTTTTGTCCAATGCCTTCAGATGATGCTTGTCATTCACATGTGCAATTTCATGGGCCAATACAGCAGCCAATTCGTCATCACCGTCCAGCAGTGATAACAGTCCACTTGAGACCAGCACGAAACCACCCGGAGCGGCAAAGGCGTTGATATCACGTGACTGAATGACGGCAAACGTCCAAGGCAGATCTGGTCGTTCGCTTTGCGAGGCAATCCAGCGTCCAACCAGATTGACGTGGCGTTGCAGGGCATCATTAGGCAGCAACGGTGCACCACCTAGCAATACCGCGGTCATTTTTGCACCGAGCATAAATTCTTCTTTGGGCGAAATGTTTTCCGCCGAGGTGAAGGCGCGCTTGCCGACTTGTGCCACGCGACCGAGATCAACACCACCCACCTTGAGCCCGCAGCCTGCCACCATCATGGTGGCGATAAGGCCGGCTAAAATTGGTTTTAATTTGCTCATGGCCGCACCTCCTCGATATACGGAACTGGTTGCGGGTGACGTTGGTGTCGCCGTGCCCAGTCTGCCGCGGCGTCAGCGGAGACACGCAATTTCAGCATGTAATTGAGCGCCGCGAAATTAGGACGCGCACGCTTTATGTCCTGCGCACTCAAACCGCGCACGCCTGTGGATGCGGCGATTGCTTGCGGCCCACGGGAGAAGGTGGCCAACAGCTTGCCGACGCCACTGCCCGTACGATGTCCGATGTTGATTGGCGCCAGTCGCACGGCCAGAATGGGTAACCAGCCTATGGCGTTGTCTACCATGACTTCATACCAGCCGCCTTGCCGCTGCCTTAGCTGAACAGGTGAATTTTTCTTCAACGATTTCACAATCGGTGCCTGAAAAGACGGTAACTTTCGAACCGATGTATCAGTCACGGTGGTGGCAGGTTGGTTTGTTGCCCAGCTGGCGATGCTAATGCACAACAAGCCGAGCCAGAGGCTGAAATATCTGGTGAGCGGCCGGTACTTCACGGTTATCCCTCCCTGTGTTGTTCGAATAGACCAAGTCTGCGCCCACAAACTGGGATGGCACATTGTTATGAGAATGCTTCAAAAGATAGCATGTTTTGGCGAGTGAAACACGGAGGCCCAAACCCAGTTGTGAGCGAACGGTTCCAGTCATGCTGCTGGGACTAGTTCGAGCCATCCTTGGCATAGACGCTTGTCTCGTACTTTTGTGTGCAAAAGCTTTTCGGGTGAGCGATGTTAACTATGTTGAAACCTGTTGCATTAAAACCGTCTTATCCCCCCTGTCCAAGTTTCGAGCACACGGATTGTATGTAGGTGCTCAGGTTTTTCTTTGAAAGGATCTCGATCGGTGACAATAAAGTCGGCAAGGTATCCTGGTTGCAGTTTGCCTAAACACTGTTCGGCAAAACCGGCATACGCCGCCCAAGCGGTCATCGTTTTAAACGCTTCAACCACACTCATTTTCTCCTTAGGAAGCCAGCCCCCGGGTGGAGTATTGTCTCTTTTTTGCCGCGTGACGGCCGCATGCCATGTATAGAAAGGATTGGCGGGTTCCACTGGGAAATCGGTCCCGGAGGCCAAGATGGCGCCGGAATCGAGCAGCGATCGCCAAGGATAAGCCCCTTGGAGTCGAGCCTTGCCCAGCCGTTTCTCCGCCATCCACATGTCGCTGGTGGCATGTGTTGGCTGCATTGACGCGATAATGTGCCATTGGCGGAAGCGAGGGATGTCTTCAACTTTGAGAATTTGCGCGTGCTCGATGCGTGGACGCAATGTTTTCCGTTGCGTGTCGTCAAGCCGTGTGTGCAGTTCATTCAAGACAAAATGGTTGGCCGCATCCCCGATGGCATGAATGTTGATTTGGAATTTGTAGGTGCTTGCCAGTGTGATGAGTTGCGCCAGTCGCTCTGGTTGGCTAACCCAAAGCCCGCGATGGTGCGGCATGTCATGGTAATCCTCGCTTAGCCGCGCACCTCGGCTGCCCAGCGCGCCATCGGCGTACGCCTTGATGCTGCGAATGGATAACCAATCGCAGCTATTGCCATAAAAACCTTCCTGTAATCGCTTGGCAAGATCCGGTCGAGTGGCTGACAGCATGCCGTAGATTCGAATATTCAGTGCATTGGCCTGTTGTAGTTCCCGGTACAGTCGCTCAGTGTCGGCATCAATCCCTGCATCATGCACCGCGGTGACGCCCAGTGAGAGCAGGTGGGCTTGTGCTTGCTTGAAAGCCTTCAGCCGCTGTGTAGCGGTCGGCTTTGGGATTTTTGATTCAACCAACGCCATCGCATTGTCGATCAAAATGCCTGTTGGCTCGCCTTTCTCGTTCCGGACAATTGTGCCGCCCTTCGGATCCGGTGTGTTTTTATCGATGCCAGCAAGTCTCAATGCGGCGCTGTTAGCCCAACCGGCATGGCCATCGATACGCCGCAACCAAACAGGGCGATCGCCGCTGACGTTATCCAGTACGGCTTTGGTCGGAAACACAGGTGTTTGCCAGTTTTCCTGATTCCAGCCGCGTCCAAGCAGCCAGCCTTTCGGATGACGTTTTGCGAAGGCTTTTACCCTATTCGCGACGTCTTCAGCCGATTTTGTGTCTGTCACATCCAGTTGTAACAGTTGAAAACCGAGCCCCATGATGTGCCCGTGCGCGTCAATAAGACCGGGCAGCAACGTGCGTCCCCGCATGTCAATGTGGACGGTCTTGTCCGATTGCCAACGCGCTGGGAGGGTGTGTCCCACCTCAATGACTTTGTCTCCATCAATGACCAGATACTGAAATTTCTGCAGATGGTTGTGCGTATCCAGCGTATAACCATTGACGTTGGTGAACACGACCGGCTCGGCCGCAGCATAGGCCATCCAGACGCCCAAAAGCGACAAGCACCATTGTCTCATTGCCACCTCCCCGCGCTGAATTGTTCGTGTTATTTTTAAGTGTGCCTAACAAACTATCAGGAATTGCCATGTTAATCGATGCCAAGTTGCTTAGTGAAGAGGCATTGCGGGGCATTGCTGAGCATTATGTCATCAGTCAGCTTTCGGAAACTGAAGAAAGTCCACAGTTCGACATTTGGGTTGAGAAAACACTGGAGGCCATCGCGCGAGGCGAACTCGTCGTTGAGTATAGTGAGGTCAACGACAGTGTTTATTTGAAGCGGCGAGACGAACTCCCACGTTGACGTTTTTGCATGCCATAGACAACAAATTTTCGGGTGGCTTTGATCACCTGATAACCGCCAAACAATGTGCGGAATCGGTGTTGATAGGGCAAGTGCCGATTGGCGACCACCCACAAATAACCGCCGACCTTCAGGCACTCATAAGCACGGCGAAAGAGAAGTTCCGCGATGCGGGTGGTGATGACTTCTTGCTGATGAAAAGGTGGATTGCATAACACCAGATCAACGTCGGAGGCATGCAGCGGTTGTGTCCCATCGAACCAGAGAAAACGGCAGCGCTCTTGCTCCTCTGGCCGATTGTGCTGCACGTTTTTTTGTGCAGAGGCAATGGCCATGGAAGATTCATCAACGAAAATGATTTCGGCGTCAGGATATTTGTCGATGGCCGCTAGACCGAGTAATCCGTTTCCGCATCCGAGATCAAGCACGCGTTCAGGGGCGATGTCCGGCAGACAGTCGGCCAAAAGCCGGCCACCCACATCGATTTTTTGCGCACTAAAGGTTCCGGGCAAATTGAATAATGTACAGCGGCGTTCCGGAAATTCCGTGCGATACCATGCTGTCTGATTCTGTTCAGGCTCGTTCGTTTTCCAGAGGCTCGCATGATATCGCCGAGCTTTTTTTTCAGCTCGAGATCGGTGCCACTCGACAAAATATTCATCAAGGCAGGTGGCGAGGTTGGGAGATTCATACTTGGTCATAATGCCGAGCGTGATTTGCCGAATCGCATGACGCCTGTTTTGCAAAGACGACAATTGCCACCGTAACAAATCAATTTGTTTGGGGATAGACAGCCAAACATAATCCACTTCTGGGGGGCAAGCTGGCATCTGGTGGATGAACAGGTTGTCGGCGCCTAGGTCGTTGCGCGCAAGATTGCCTTGCATGGCATTGAGTGACATGGCGGAGTCGTGCCACCAATGTAACTGCGATACCCCACCTTTCAACAAGGCGCAGGTGAGCGCGCCAAAACGGTCATTGACGACAAGGTGACGCGCCTTTCGCCAGTCGGGTAACGAAGCGCAGGCGTTCAGCAGCATGAGATCGGCTTGGTTCCAGGCTCGTAGGGTATTGCTCCGGTCGGGCGGCTGGCGCTCAAGGACAAGATTGCCAAATGGGCTTTCGAAAATGGTCATGCAAAGCCAAGAAAATTTTTTCCGGATTTTACACGAAAAACAAAACAAGGATGACACCGTCCCGCCGATGTCGCATGATAAAGCATACAAATACGTTTGTGAGAGGGCTTTATGAGCGTGATCAATCCATTCCACTTGGCCATTCCGGTCCATGACATTGACGCATGCCGACCGTTTTATCTCGAAGTGCTTGAGTGTCAACCTGGACGCTCGTCGGAGACGTGGCTTGATCTGAATTTTTTTGGCCATCAACTGGTGCTGCATCAAACCGACATGAGGCAAATGGGAAAACACAATGACGTGGATGGCCACAAGGTGCCGGTGCCACATTTTGGGGTTGTCATGCGTATGCCGGAATGGCACGCCGTAGTGCAGCGATTGGAGGCGCATCAGGTGACATTTTTGCTGCCGCCGCATATTCGGTTTCAGGGTAAAGCTGGCGAACAAGCCACTTGCTTTGTTCAGGATCCGGCGGGCAATGCCCTTGAGTTTAAGGCCTTTGCCGATATGGACAGACTATTTGCGACGGATTAGGCCAAGATAATCACGGCGACACCAACAAGCGCGAGCAAGGCGCCAAGCCAGGCGCGCAAGTCGCTTTTTTGTCCGTGCCACAAGCCAATCAACATGGTAAAAATGATCGAGCTGGCAAAAAGCGTTTGCACAATCGCCGCCGGCGCCAGCGCAAAGCTGGCCATTTGCAACAACATGGCTAGGAATGTGCCAAAAAATGTGGCGGTCGTCAGTCCGGGTAGCAGGCCTGTCAGTTGACCACGAATCGTGGCGGAGCGCCAGTACCACACCGGGGCGATGAATAGTGTGCCCACGGCCAATCGGATGAGGCTTGCATCAATGCTCGACACATGGGGCGCAAGCAACACGTCACGGCTGATGACGGCGCCGCCGGCTTGGCACAGTGCGGCAAGGAGCGCAAAAGCAACACCGGCCAGAATCATCGCCCGATTAGCCTGATGATGATTGTGTGAAGGGCGGTACAACACCAGCGCCACACCGCCCATGACGAGCACCACGCCAAGCCATTGATAGAGCGACAGCACTTCCTGGATGAATAGCCATGCAAGCCAGGCCGTAAAGATAGGCGCGGCGGTTTCGGTGACAATCAGTGTGTCGCGTTCGCCAAGCCGGGACAGGGCCGCAAAAAAGGCAGCGTCACCAATCGTAATGCCAATGGTGCCACTGATGGAAAGCCAGAGGACATCATCAAAATGCAACTGGTCAAGACGTCCCCAAAGCAAGGCCACAGGCACCAAGGCACCGGTGGCGAGTACACCTTTCCAGAACGTGAGGGCAACGGCATCCAGACGACCACCGAGTCGCTTAAAGGCAAACACGGCAATTGACCAGCTCAAGGCCGTGGCAAGGGCACTGATTTCGCCAAGCAGTTCGAACACGACGTACCTCATTGATCGCCGAGCGGCGAATATGCCCACTTCAAGTGGCAAAATCAAGAGGGTGAGGCGTGGCAAACGGTCAAAATGGTTGGCCGTCACTTTTTGATCTGTCAGAATGTGAAGAGTGACAAACATGCACGGAGACATGTTATGACCGTCCTTGGTACGGCTTTAACACCCGGTGCGACCAAAATGTTACTGTTGGGCGCCGGAGAGCTTGGTAAAGAAGTGGCCATTGAAGCGCAGCGTTATGGCATAGAGGTCATCGCCGTCGACAGATACGAAAACGCACCGGCGATGCATGTTGCGCATAGTAGCCATGTCATCGACATGCTTGATGGAGAGGCGCTCAAGCAGTTGATACGCAAAGAAAAGCCGCACTACATTGTGCCGGAAATTGAAGCCATTGCGACCGAGGCACTGATCGAACTGGAGGCCGAAGGGTTTTGTGTCGTTCCAACCGCGAGGGCCACTCGCCTAACGATGGATCGAGAAGGCATTCGTCGCTTGGCGGCCGAAGAATTGCAGGTGCCGACGTCGCCCTATCAGTTTGCCGACAGTCTTGATGACGTCAAGCGGGCGGTCGCCGAGCTGGGCCTGCCATGTGTCATCAAACCAGTCATGAGCTCATCCGGCAAAGGACAATCTGTGATTCGCACGGAAAGTGAAATCGAACGAGCATGGCAGTATGCCCAGTCTGGTGGGCGTACCGGACGTGCAACACGCGTGATTGTCGAGGGATTTGTCGATTTTGATTACGAAATCACACTGTTAACCGTTCGTCATGCCGGAGGCACCAGTTTTTGTGCGCCAATAGGGCATCGGCAGGTGGATGGCGATTATCGTGAATCGTGGCAACCACAGCCGATGAGCGATGTCGCGTTGTCGCAAGCCCAGGACATCGCCAGAAAGATCACGGATGCGCTTGGTGGGCACGGCATTTTTGGCGTGGAATTTTTTGTCAAAGACGATCAAGCAATATTTTCCGAAGTTTCGCCACGGCCACACGACACCGGTATGGTGACCTTAACTTCGCAGAACATGTCCGAATTTGCGCTGCATGTGCGCGCCATTCTGGGCCTGCCGATTCCAGCCATTCGCCAACAAACGCCAGCTGCCTCACATGTCATTCTGGCGGAGGGGCACAGCCAGAACATAAAATTTGCCGGGTTCGAGGAAGCACTGTCTGAGCCATTTACCGGTGTTCGGTTATTTGGTAAACCGGAAGTCAATGGCCGCCGTCGGGTTGGCGTGGCGCTGGCCAAGGCCGGTGACATTGAATCGGCGCGGGCTAAGGCGCAGCGCGTGGCGGAAAATATTAAAGTGATTTTGGACTAGCGC
>RFGJ01000191.1 GCA_003696665.1 Gammaproteobacteria bacterium
AACGCTTCAGCACTTCCCTTGGGTCTCATGACCACCTCCCTCTGGGTCGCTTGGCCATCATTATAACCGAATGTGCCTTTTTTGATGCGAAGCTCAATAGTGCTCCCGACGGCTGATAGGCGTGGATGTGACCGCGCAGCCACGGGAATATGCCCTTACGCTGGAAGATCGCACCTTCGTGTACAAGCCAGAGGGGACCCAAGGCAACAAGCCACTCACCATTTTCCCTACACGCCCAAGCATGGTGGTTGGCTTAACATGGCCGAGATCGAGTTGAGTATCCTTTCCCGTCAGGCCTTGGCCGACCGGATGCCGGATCAAGAAACCCTCACGCGAGAAGTATCGGCCTGGGAACAAGCGCGGAACAATGCGGGTGTCACCATTGATTGGCGCTTTACCACCGACAACGCACGGATAAAACTCAAGCGACTTTATCTATCATTCGACACTTGACTGAGTAATAGCCATCTCACTGCTGTAAGCAGGTTTTCGTGTACTATAAAATCAGGGCCTTTCCAGGCCCTGGCTGCTTGCTGAAGCTGATCACGACCGCGCCCTGTGCGCACTAAGATCAATCGGTGAAGGCCGGCTTTCCAGCCGGCCTGTAAATCACTTAATGCATCGCCTATGAGAATGGAGGATTTTAATTCAAGGTGCAAGTCCTTGGCAGCTTGGAGCAGAAGCCCAGGCTTTGGTTTTCGACATATGCACTGTTCGCCAGGGATATGAGGACACATGTAGATTGCATCAACTCGTCCACCACATGCAGTAATATGTTCCAACAGGCGTTGGTTGATCTTGCGGGCCTCTTGTATACTGAGCAACCCTTTGCCTATACATGCCTGATTTGTCACTACTACCACGGCCCAATGTGCAAGAGCGAGGCGTGACAATGCTTCTAAACTACCTGGCAAGACCTCTACATCTGTCCAAGAGAGCACATAGGGCGCTCGATTGGCAATGATAACACCATCTCGGTCCAGGAAAATCGCCGGGCGTGTCTTTTGTGTGGAAATGTTCTGAGATATGTCGAGATAGCTCGCTTTTCTTGGCAGATCAACAATAGGGAATTGGTGGGGCGTTTTTCTAAGCATTTCTTCTTCGATGGTAACTACTCAGCCTGATGGGATGGTGAATGGTTGCAGGAAGTGCGGACAGAAAGGCTCACCCATCAGAGCCTGCACCAAGGCATCGAATGGCCGCTGCCCGTTCTTCCGAGCCGTAGAAATGTAACTGCGAATGGCACAAAAGGTTTGCGCTCCGGTCGTTGTTCGAAAGCAGCCCGACATTTTCTGTTTCAATTTGACCATGCGCAGGTCTCGCTCGGCTAGATTGTTGTCGAACGGCACCTTGAAACCGTACATAAACGCCAGCACTTCGCGCTTGTGCTTGACCAGATGATCCAGTAGGTTCTTGGGCTTGCTCTGTTTCTTCCGCCCGCCCTTTTTCTCCCTCGGTTCAGGGGGCAGCAGGTTGGCTGCCAGCCCCTGTGCAAGCAATCGGTCGTAACGACCTTCGAAAATGGCCTTTTGCTCATCGCTCAGGGTGGTTCGCTCCCGCTTTTGGCTTCCTCTACCGCCTGCTTGATGTCTAACAGCAGTTCGATCATCTCCCCCGCCCAGGCCTGTTGGTATTGCTCCTGCA
>RFGJ01000192.1 GCA_003696665.1 Gammaproteobacteria bacterium
CACCGGCACAGCAGGGAGAGTAAAGAAAAGGTGGCGACCGAAAATCTCATCGAGCAAGTTGGTGAAAGCGAAGGGGCGGTCACGCGGGTGCGCCTACCGTTTGCGTTCGCCAAGAAACACCGTATTGCCATCGAGCAAGAGGCTGATTCTTCGCTGACCGCTTATATCACGACCAACACGTCGCCCTTGGCCATCGCCGAAGCGCAAAGAATTGCCGGCCAGCCGTTTACGGTTGAGGAAGTCGACGAAGAGACTTTTGATCACACCCTGACCAGAATTTATCAAACCGATTCTTCCGATGCTATGCAGGCGATGGAGGGCATTGATGAAGCCATCGATCTGGCGCGGATTGCCGATGAAGTGCCAGTGGCAGAAGACCTGATGGAGTCCGAAGACGAGGCGCCCATCATTCGCTTGATCAATGCGATTTTGACAGAGGCCATCAAAGAAAACGCATCGGACATTCACATCGAAACTTTTGAAAAAAAACTGCAGGTGCGTTTTCGCGTGGATGGCGTATTGCGAACGGTACTTGAACCCAACCGCAAGTTGGCGCCGTTGTTGGTTTCACGCATCAAGGTCATGGCGCGGCTCGACATCGCGGAAAAACGCGTTCCCCAAGATGGACGCATTGCCTTGCGGGTGGCGGGACACGCTGTGGATGTGCGTGTTTCGACCATGCCTTCAACTTTTGGCGAGCGAGTCGTATTGCGATTGCTGGATAAGCAAGCCGGGCGTTTTCAGTTTGACGAGCTCGGCATGCGCTCTGAAACGGCAGAGGCTGTGAAGCAACTGCTATTCAAGCCGCATGGCATTATCTTGGTGACTGGCCCAACCGGTAGCGGTAAAACCACGACATTGTATGCCGGATTGATGCTGCTCAATGATCAATCACGTAATATTCTGACCGTTGAAGACCCAATTGAATACCAACTGGACGGCATTGGGCAAACACAGGTCAACCCCAAGGTTGATATGACGTTTGCACGCGGGCTCCGTGCCATATTGCGGCAAGACCCGGATGTGGTGATGGTGGGGGAGATTCGTGATCTCGAAACCGCACAGATTGCCGTGCAGGCTTCCTTGACGGGACATCTCGTCTTATCCACTTTGCACACTAACTCGGCCGTAGGCGCCATTACACGGTTGCATGACATGGGCATTGAACCCTTCCTGATCAGTTCATCCTTGCTTGGTGTACTGGCGCAAAGGTTAGTGCGGAAACTCTGCCCGCACTGTAAGCAGCCTTATCAACCCGATGCGCATGAATGTGAGCTGATCGGTGTGGATCCCGCGTCTCAGCCCACATTTTATCGACCCGTCGGATGCGAGCACTGCAATTATCTTGGCTATCGTGGTCGGCAAGGCATCTATGAGCTGTTGCCCGTCAACGATGCCATTCGGCGGCTGATTCATGCACAAGCTGGCGAACAGACCATTCTCGAAGAAGCGCGCAAAATTGCCCCCAGCATTCGAGCCGATGGTCGGGCGCGCGTACTGGAAGG
>RFGJ01000193.1 GCA_003696665.1 Gammaproteobacteria bacterium
GCTGATTTGTGGCACACCGACACCCGTGACAATTCGCGTGGTGCAAATGGAGCCCGGGCCAATGCCGACTTTCACTCCGTCGGCTCCTGCCTCAACGATGGCCAAAGCTCCCTCACCGGTCGCTACATTGCCACCAATGACCTGGACATCCGGATAGTGTTGCTTGACCCAACGAATGCGATCAAGCACCCCTTGTGAATGGCCGTGTGATGTATCCACCAAAATAATGTCAACCCCAGCCTCGACCAAGGCCGCCACTCGATCATCTGTCTCTGGCCCAGTCCCGACCGCTGCTCCGACGCGTAGGCGTCCCTTTTCATCCTTGCATGCATTGGGTTTTTCTTCAGCCTTCTGAATGTCCTTGACCGTCATCATCCCCTTAAGACGGAAATTTTTGTCAACGATCAGGACTTTCTCCAATCGATGGACACGCATCAAATCGATGACTTTGTCGTGGTCTTCGCCTTCTTGAACCGTAATCAACCGATCTTTTGGCGTCATCAATTGTGCCACCTTGACGTCGTCACGCGTCTCGAAGCGGATGTCACGATTCGTGACAATACCAACCAAATCATCGCCATCCACCACGGGAAAACCACTGAACCCATATTTTCGGATGACTTCACGCAACTCGCCCAAGGTCGTCTCCGGGCTGACGGTGACCGGATCGGATACGACGCCACTTTCGTATTTCTTGACCAGGCGTACTTCCTCCGCCTGGCGTTCAATGGTCATATTTTTATGGATGAAACCAATGCCGCCCTCTTGTGCCAAGGCAATGGCCAAGCGAGCTTCTGTGACAGTGTCCATTGCCGCCGACACAAGCGGGATATTGAGATCAATTTCTCGCGTGACTCGCGTCCGCAAATCGGCATCGGCCGGTAGCACCTTAGAGTGGGCCGGAACAAGCAAGACATCATCAAATGTGAGCGCTTCTTGGATGATTCGCATGGTAGAATATACCTACTGATAAAATGAGACCCGGCACCAATACTGGCCCGGGTACACGCCAGACACGAATTATAGTCCGACACGCGCCAATGAACAATAACCCAGCCAATCAAACCGACCAGCAAAAACCGCTTTCCGTCTCACGTCTAATCGGATTATTGCGGGGCACCATCGAGCCAAGTTTTAAAAGCCTTTGGATCACAGGTGAGTTGACCAATTTTTCAGCCGCGACTTCCGGCCATTGGTACTTCAGCCTGAAAGACGATAGCGCACAGATACGTTGCGCCATGTTCAAGGGCAAAAACCGTTTCTGTCGTTATCGTCCAAAGGACGGCGAGCAAGTCATGATTCGCGCCAATGCCTCCATCTATGAAGCGCGTGGGGATCTTCAGCTAATTGTCGATTGGATGGAACCTGCCGGTGTCGGGGCACTGCAATTAGCTTTCCTCCAGCTCAAGGAAAAATTGCACAAAGAAGGCTTATTTGATGCCGAACGAAAAAAGTCGCTGCCTGATAGAATTCACACAATCGGCATTGTTACATCCCCAGCTGGCGCTGCAATTCATGACATTATCAGCGTTTTAAAGCGGCGCGACCCATTTAAGCATGTGATCATCTACCCGGCCAATGTCCAAGGTAAGGACGCAGCCACAAGTTTGATCCAAGCCATCGAAATTGCCTCAGCGCGCGCTGAGGTTGATGTCCTGATCATCACGCGTGGCGGTGGTAGCCTTGAGGACCTATGGTGCTTTAATGACGAACAATTGGCGCGCGTCATTGCCGCCTGCCCAATCCCCACCATTTCAGCAGTCGGCCATGAGGTCGATTTCACCATCTGTGACTGGGTCGCCGATTTGCGATTGCCGACACCTTCTGCCGCCGCCGAATATGTCTCCAACGACGTGACCATCATGCGACGTCAGCTTGATCAACTCGCCCAACGGCTCAGCGATACCATTTGGCACCGTCTGCAATCATCAATGCAGCAGCTAGATTGGCTCTCGGCTCGCCTGCCAACGCCACAACACTTGTTAAAACAAACGCTTTTCCGTTTGCAAGATCTTGAGTGGCGGCTCGATAAGTCGGTAAGAGATCGGTTGGTCGACACATCGGGGCGTGTTGCTAATTTGCGCGACCGCCTTTCGTTGATGAGTCCGGCAACCAAGATAAAGCAATACGAAAATTTACTCGCCCATCTCTTGCACCGTACCGAAACCTCTATCAATGCATCCATTCATTCCGCGAATGAACGCTTGGCGCAACTGGTCGGCCACTTGCAAGGCGTCAGTCCATTGGCAACACTCGCGCGCGGTTACAGCATTACCGAAGTGGTTGACAGCAATCAGCTTTTACGCGCGGACACACCGTTATCTCCCGACACGGTTCTGCGCACCCGTCTTGATAAGCGAGTCGTTTTATCAAAATATCTGCGGGACGAAGAGGCGTCACATCAATAACCGTCCTGAAACAGGACGAGCTCAACACCACGTAAAGTCCATGGGCCTCGGTCTCCCCCGACAAGAGGCATTGTTCGGTATTTTCTTTGTCCCCGGCTGTTGACGCTGTTGTTCAAAATGTCCCGAATCTGTATGCCTAGACGGCTCGCCGCCAATTGGGTTCGCCAGCTACGGTAGCCACTTGGCCAATTTAACGAATATTGCCGCGGCCGTGTCCCGCCCCAGCCGGGAATCAACCCCAAGCCAGGGAAACGGTCACCAAGCTCCGTCACCCCCGCCTCTGTCAGCAAAAAGTCGAGACGTGAAATAACCGCTGTGGCGATACGGGAGTTCCATGCCATAAGAGGAATGTAATCACTTCTCGGCGATTTTTCGTGAATGGCGCTGGCAAACGCGGCCAAGAACGTCCAACCACTGTTCATCTTCGCCTCTTCATCGATTCGATTCAGCACAGCAGCCTCGAAGACTCGGCGCACTGTCTCTTCCGTGACTTGTCGTTGAGGCGTTCCCATCAAGTTAAACAACTCATTGGCAACCTTGACCGCGTATTGATTTTCCGTGGGGGTCCATGCTTTGCCATCAAGGATTCGTTCGGCAAGCACACTGCTGTAATACAGCAATGGGCTGGAGAACACCTTGAATTCCGAATAGCCCATCCGCGGTTTGGGCCAAAAAAACGCAGTTAACCTATCATGCCAAGTACTGACCGCATCACCAACAGGCTTTCGCTGATACATTGGCTGGTGAACATCCTCATCGATCCAGGCCACCATCGCCTCAACAAACGCCTCATCAGGCGCATTTTTATCCGGTATATATGGGGGATAAACACCGCTGCCAATGACTTCAATGCCGGCATCATCCACGATCACTGGCTCATCAGAGGTGGTTTCAATATCGGCCTGAATCCGCGCCTCTGCATAATTCATCCACTGATCTTGCTCGATAAATGTTCTTCTATCCCAAAACTCAAGCGCCTGGTCAGATAAACGAACGGCAGGCTGGTGTTCTGACGCCAGATGGTCATCGACAGGAACGAGAATATGGGTATTCAGTGCTAGAAATGCGTCCGTAGCCTGTGGTTGATTTCGATAGTTCCAGGGCACCATGAGACGACAGATAACATCGACATTGAAACGCCCCCTCGTATTTAACAAGTTTGCCAAAGTCCCTTCCATTGTTCCCAGAGGCATCGCGCCTTTCCGCCATTGACTCGGATCTTGAGCAAAGCGCTTGAACCACACTTTCCAAGCCGCGACGAAAAGGCCACGGGGAATGAGGTAGTTATTCGCGTTTGGAAATTGAACCTGCATCGTTGTTAGGTCACCGTACGCTTGAGAATTGTTCCCAAGCATAGAATCATTATTGTTCTACGGCAAGCACAAGCTAATGGCATCCATGCCAAGTCGAAGCACGACACAACGGCTTCCAACAAGGGGGCACTTATGCCCCCAAACCAAAAATCACCGATCAAACCACTCGTTTGGACAATTCAACACGCTCTCCTCACCGGCATATATTGCTTCGACGAGGCCATTGACGCATGGAAACATTCTTTCAAAGAAGAACTTGGCCAAAATGCGTTTTTTCTCCTTGCCATCCGGCGACAAACACGACGAGCGATCCAAACGATCCAACGTGTGAAGCCACAAAGCACCAAACCAAATCCAACCCACAAAGTGCAAATAATCATTTGCCACAGCGCCAGGTAATGCTGGTCGTTTCTGAGCTTCTTGAATCAGCCAGGTTGTTATTTGTTTTAACTGTTCGTGCGCAGCACTTAAGCGTTCGCGATAAGCGTTCGAGGCCGAACTGTTCGCCAAAATCTGATCGACCCAATCGGCGAACAACTTAAACTTGTGCCCACTGTCGGCCAGCACCTTACGCCCAATCAAGTCCATTGCCTGAATCCCATTGGTACCTTCGTAGATCTGCGCAATACGCAGATCCCGCACGCATTGTTCCTGCCCCCATTCACGAATGTAGCCATGCCCGCCAAGCACCTGGACTCCAAGATTGACTGATGCAAACCCCATGTCTGTCCAAAACGCTTTCGCCACCGGTGTCAAAAATGCGACCCAGTCACTTGCGACTGTCCGCTCAGCGTCGTCGCCATGAAGCGAGGCATCATATTTCAAGCCAACCATCACGGCAGACAAACGTGCGACTTCAACAAAACTTTGCATCCACAGAAGCATTCGTCTGACATCAGGATGGGCGACGATTGGATGCGGTGCTGTTTCATTCACAAGCGGTGATCGACCCTGCAGTCTTTCTGTCGCGTACCGCACCGCTGTTTGCCATGAGCGTTCAGCGAGCCCAATACCTTGTAGCCCGATGGATAAACGCTCATTGTTCATCATCGAGAACATATATTTCAGGCCTTTATTCGGCTCCCCAATCAACCATCCACGGGCCTGCTCAAAATTCATGACACACGTCGAAGATGCTTTAATGCCCATTTTGTGTTCGATTGAAGAACAATACACCTGATTCCGTTCCCCGATTTTGCCAACTGGTGTTGGTAGGAACTTTGGCACAAGAAACAAACTTATGCCTTTGACGCCTTCTGGTGCATCTGGCAACCGTGCGAGCACCAAGTGCACAATGTTCTCCGTGAGATCGTGTTCTCCGCCCGTGATAAAAATCTTCGTGCCGGTAATTCGGTAACTCTCACCGTCCGGTTCCGCTTTGGTGCGAAGCAACCCAAGGTCACTCCCCGCATGGGGTTCCGTCAGACACATTGTGCCGCTCCACTCGCCGCTAACCAACTTGTCAAGGTAGATTTCGACCAAATCCGGATTGGCATGCAAATGCAACGCATGGATTGCCCCCGATGTCAATGACGGGTATAGACAAAATGAGGTATTGGCCCCGTAGAGCATTTCCTCAATCATCATATGCAGTGCCTTTGGCATACCTTGACCGCCTGCGGACTCAGGACCGGTAAAGCTCGGCCAGCCAGCCTCAACAAATTGTTGATAGGCCTCGCGAAAACCCTCTGGGGTAGACACAGCGTGTAAGTCCTTATCGAATCGACAGCCGTGTTCATCACCGGGACGATTAAGTGGCGATAATACCTCTCGACAAAAGCGTCCGGCCTCCTCAAGCACAGCACGTATCAGCGACTCATCCAAATCCTTGTCTGGATACCATTTGGCAAAATGGCTTGGGGCATCAAACACGTCGTTGAGCGCAAACATCATATCAGTCACGGGCGCTTGATAATCATTCATGGCTTACCTCATCGGATCAGTTGACAGATGACACAATCCTACACTCATCGGACCAAAGAACCAAAATTCAGATATCAAATATCTCTCGGTTCGTCCCTATCGTTTCCAACGGGCATGACACTGAGAAACACGCGATCATGTGGAGCAGTCGTCAAAGGCCATCGGCGTCCAACGAAATGCCTTAACGCGAGGAGAATGGAGTCAGCATAAAAAAACCGGCTGACATCAGCCGGTTTTTTTGTCGGGTCAAATTAAGAAAGCTTTTCTTTGATTCGGGCAGCCTTACCACTGCGCTCACGCAGGTAATAGAGCTTGGCACGGCGTACATCACCGCGACGCACAACTTTGATCTCTTGGATCATCGGGCTATACGTCTGAAACACCCGCTCAACGCCAACTCCGTTAGAAATTTTACGAACCGTAAACGCGCTATTTAGCCCGCGATTACGTTTCGCAAGCACAACACCTTCGAACGCCTGCAAACGCTCGCGGTTGCCTTCTTTCACCTTGACGCTTACCCGCACAGTATCTCCCGGACCAAACTCGGGAATTTCTTTACCTGCCATTTGCTCGGCATTCAATTGATCGATGATGTTACTCATTGCTTGCTCCTGATATCCAGTTCGCTCCCGCGAACACACCTAGCCAAAATATTGGTTACCATTGTATCAAATTTTGCGCCGAAGGAATTCCTCAATATACTCGTCCAGTAAATTCTGGTCTGCCTCCGACAACGAAATTTGCTTCAACAATTCCGGACGCCATTCCCATGTGCGCCCAAGCGCCTGCTTTCTCCTCCACCTGGCAATCTTGGCATGATCACCACTCAATAAGACCTGTGGCACCTGCCCTGTTTCATCTTTTGCCGGCCGCGTAAAGTGCGGGCAATCCAGCAAGCCACCTGAATAAGAATCTTCTACTGCCGATGCCTCGTGCCCCAACACACCAGGGACCTGACGAAGCACCGCGTCCAACAGGATCATGGCAGGCAACTCACCGCCACTGACCACAAAATCACCGATCGACAACTCAACGTCAATTTCCCTTTCAATCACACGCTGGTCAATCCCTTCATAGCGCCCGCAAACCAATATCAATCCTTGCTGTGTCGCCAGCGCATCCACCCATTTTTGGTCAAGACGATGCCCAGTTGGCGACAAATAAATCGTCAGAACCTTATGGCCTGTCTCTTTCGCTTGCTCCCGAGCGCATTGTATCGCGTCAACCAACGGCGCCGTTTTCATCAGCATGCCCGGCCCACCGCCATAGGGTCTATCATCTACTGTGCGGTGTTTGTCATGCGTAAAATCGCGCGGGTTGACCACCGCAAAATCGATTACGCCCTGTTTAATCGCCCGCCCCGTGACGCCAAAGTCTGTCAGCGCCGCAAACATGCCGGGAAAGACACTGACCGCTCGCACCCAGCGCAAGTACTGCACACCCTCAGAAGTCACTTGGCCAGTCCACAATAATTTTTTTAAGTGGCAGCTCAACCTGCCGGACAACGTAACCTGGCGTATAGGGGATCAGCCGCTCCCTCAGACTCTGCCCCCGCGCGTTGCGAATCGTGACGGCATGCTCGTCCACTCGCAACACCAAAACATCATTGGCACCGGTCTCCATAAGCCTTGTCACAACACCAAGGTCTTCATCCTGCAAATTGACCACCCGGCAACCAATCAAATCGCGCCAATAATATTCACCGTCCTCTAGAGCGGCCAGCTGAGATGCATCTATGGCAATTTCAGCTTTGCGCAATGCAAGCGCGGCATCTCTGTCATTCACACCGCTGAAACGTGCCACCCACAGTTGCCCATGCGAGCGCCAATGCTCAATCGAGTGGCGACGCCACTCACCTTGCACGTTCACCCATACCGGGTTGTATTCAAACAGCTGCTCTGGCGGCTCGGTAAAGCTGACAAGCTTTACCCAACCCTTAACACCAAAGGCAGTGGTGACTGCTGCCACCACCACCGGCTCAACCAGTTCAATGTCCATCGTCCCGCCTTGCATTTTCGTTTTTCAATGCGGGACACAATTGTTACGCTGATTTTTTATATTGCTTGATGAGCTGCGCAACACGCTCACTGGTTTGAGCACCTTGGCTCAGCCAGTACTCGATGCGTTCCAAATCAAGGCGCAGCTTTTCGTCATTGCCCCGAGCAACTGGATTAAAAAATCCTACACGCTCGATGAACCGACCATCACGTGCGTTGCGGCTATCTGCCACTGTCACATGATAAAATGGACGCTTTTTCGAACCCGAACGAGCCAAACGAATTGTTACCATCGTTCAATCTTCCTCTAAATTCTGTTGTCTATCGACCGGTCAATACATAAGGCCTCTTACTGAAGGCGCAGAATTGTACTCTTAAATGATCGATTTGAAAACCTTTGTTGTAGCGATTTTAGTATGAAAAGCGCTCAAAACGGGCGCCCGCCAGGTGGCATCATACCTTTCATGCCCCGCATCAGCTTCTTCATACCCCCTTTTCCGCCCAACTTCTTCATCATTTTTTGCATTTGCTCAAATTGTTTTAGCATCCGGTTCACGTCCTGAATCTGTGTCCCGGAACCCGCGGCAATACGACGCTTCCTCGAGCCCTTAATGATTTTTGGATGGCGACGTTCGTGCGGTGTCATTGAGTTAATGATCGCTTCCATCTTTTTGAATTGTTGCTCTCCCAGGGCTTCGGCATTCTTCGGGAGCGAAGCCATGCCTGGCAACTTATTTAACAAACTGCCTACCCCACCTAAGTTTTTCATCTGAATCAGTTGCTCGCGAAAATCTTCGAGGTCGAAGCCTTGGCCTTTGGCGACTTTCTTTGCCAGTTGTTCTGCTTTTTTCTTGTCGATCTTCCTCTCGACATCTTCGATGAGGCTCAGAACATCCCCCATGCCGAGAATTCGCGACGCAATTCGCTCGGGATGAAACGCCTCCAGGCCATCCATCTTCTCGCCCGTGCCAATGAACTTGATAGGCTTCCCGGTAATCGCACGAATAGAAAGCGCCGCACCGCCACGCGCGTCACCATCTGCCTTACTCAAGACCACACCAGTCAAATCTAATGCTTCATGAAATGCGCGTGCGGTATTGGCGGCATCCTGCCCTGTCATGGCATCCACCACAAAAAGCGTTTCCGCAGGTTGCAGTTGCGACTGCAGGCGCTTAATTTCGTCCATCATGGCGTCGTCAATCGCCAAACGGCCAGCGGTATCCACGATGACGACATCAAACAGGTGACGCCGTGCATATTCAACCGCCGACATCGCAATTTTTTCTGGTTTTTGATCAGCTGCGGATGGGAAACACTCAACACCAACTTCGTCAGCCAAAGTCTTTAACTGTTCAATCGCCGCTGGACGATAGACGTCAGCACTGACAAGCAATACTTTTTTCTTTTCTCGTTCTTTTAGCCACAAGGCCAACTTAGCGGAAGTTGTTGTCTTACCCGCACCTTGTAGGCCTGCCATGAGAATGACGGCGGGTGGTTGTACCTGAAGATTAATCGGCGAGGCCGCCTCACCCATCGCCTCCACCAGCGCTTGATGAACGATTTTGATAAATGCTTGGCCTGGCGACAACGACTTATGGACTTCCATGCCCAAGGCCTTTGATTTCACCTGCGCGGTAAATTGCTTGACCACAGGCAGCGCCACATCCGCTTCCAGCAGTGCTTTCCGCACCTCCCTCACAGTATCGTTAATATTGTCCTCGGTGATGCGGGCGCGCCCGCTTAATTTTCGAAAAGAATCACGTAGTCGGTCAGAGAGTTGATTAAACATGATTTGCTATCCTCAATTCGCATTCCACCATTGTACAGAAGCCATCATCTAAGCTCTATGATCGAGTCGTGTCATTCGGCTTTATTTCCTGCTCACACCAGTATCTTACCCTCGATACCATCCACAGCCCGGGAATCGCAAGAAAAAAACACAAGAGAAAAAATACTGGATACCCTGTTGTCTCAATCAAAAAACCCGACGCGACTGTCGCCAATACCCTAGGTAGTGCGGCGAGACTCGTTAATAACGCAACCTGAGTCGCACTGAAAGTCCGACTGGCTGCTTTCAGCATAAAAGCCGTGAGTGCCACAGTGCCCAAGCCGACCCCAAGATATTCCAAACTCACGACACAAAATAGCAGCAACTGCCCCAAAGTTATTGGCGAAAACACGATTTTGTCAGATGCTCCAACCCATGAAAGCGGAAGATAGCCTAAAATTGTGATCATTTGTATGAGGCCGAATATCCATAAGGCTCGGGCGATCCCCAGTCGAAGCATCCACACACCACCTAACACACCACCCGCAATTGAGGCCCAGAGGGCAGACAACTTCGCTATGGTGCCAATTTCCGTATCGCTATACCCGATGTCCACGTAAAACGGCGTCGCCAGTGCGGTGGCCATATTGTCACCCAACTTGTACAGCACAATAAATGCGAGCAAAAACCATAGCTGGGTTGGCGAACTTCTCGACCAGAGTTCTTGTAACGGGGCAACAAAATGACGCCAGCGCCACACTGGCTGGCATTTGTCGTCAGTCTCATCAATGTCAGTACTGGGCATCCACAAAGTGACCAAACCCCCTATCGCCATCACCATGGCGATGAAGGTAAACGCCACCGAATAACCATAGTGGTCAGCAATCACGGCCGCTATTGAAAAAGAAACCAATCCCGCTAGGCGATACGCATTGACGAATAGACTGGAGCCCAAACCAATTTCGCGATCAGGTAACAGCTCACGCCGATAAGCGTCAAGCACAATATCTTGTGTGGCACTAAACAGCGCCACAATAAACGCAATCGACGCGATATAAACGACACCGGAAGTCGGTGGGATCCACGCCAGACCCAAAATAAAAAAGGCCAACCCTGTCTGCAGAGGCAACAACCATCGTCGCCTTCGCCCAAGTCCCTTGCGCATTGGTCCATCGGTCACGGGTGCCCAAAGAAATTTCCATGTGTAAGGAAGTTGGATGAGGCTGAAAAGCCCAATGGTTGCCAAATCAATATCATTCCGCCTGAGCCATAAAGGTATGAATTGAATGAGCAAATAAAAGGGCAATCCTGAATAAAATCCTGTCGCCAAACAAACCAACATGCGCCGACTCGCAATCGCGCGCCATAGTGGTTCCTTCGTCATCGACTCGTTCATCAAGGGCTATTTGTCTTCTTCGAGCACATCGTCCTCAAGCAGCACATCATCACAGTCTGCCTCACAGTCAGCACCATAAGGATCGTCTTTCGGCTGCAACTTACCGTCATGCACCCGATATTCTCGGTTCTGGAGATAGGCGTCGCGGACAAAAGCATATTCGTCCAGGGCGTCCTCCAGTTGTTTTTCGAGCTCCAGCAATTGCGCTCTTGTTTGCACCAGATCGACAAACTTCACACTATTTCGTGTTGCCGGGTCATCAATTTGGTTGGTATAACTTAGCGGGTAGTCGCCAAGCTCGCCAAACCCGTCACGAACTGTCGTGGGTCCTAAAAAGGGCAGCATCAGATATGGACCAGATGAAAATCCCCAATAACCGAGCGTTTGGCCAAAATCCTCATCATGTTTTTCAAGCCCCCAGTGCGTCGCCACATCGAAAATACCTGCGACGCCAACGGTAGAATTCACAACAAAACGCAAAAGATCCGAGCCAGCTTGCTTAAATTTGCCTTGAAGCAGCCCATTGACAGCCGTTGTGACATCATCCAAGTTCTCAAAAACATTGTGAATGCCAGTCTCGACCGGATCGGGCATGAGCCACCGGTAGCCTTCCGCCAATGGTTTGAACACAAGCTTATCAACGCCCCGATTAAACGCATAAATTTTTCGATTGAGCGGTTCAAAAGGGTCACGCGGATCGCTGTATTTTTGCGAAGCACATCCACCCAGCAATAGTGTGATCACCACACAAAGAAAGAGTTTGTTTCGCATGCGCTCTCCAGTTAAAGTATGAGTCATTCGTCGCCGTGAATCATACCATTGAGATGAAATTGTTGCATACCAGTCATATTGATGTTCGCTGGGGTGATATGGATGCCTTAGGCCATGTCAACAACACCCGGTATTTTGTGTACATGGAGCAAGCACGCGTCGAGTGGCTAGCCAAAGTTGGCGATCCTGTTGACCTGGCAACCAACGCTGGCCCCATCCTTGCTAATGCCAGTTGTACCTTCAAAAAGCCTGTGGTCTTCCCGGCCCGGCTGCGGATTGAACTGTATCCCCTTGAAATCAGGACACGAGGATTCAACTTAGGCTATAAAATGTTTGACACTAAAAGCGACGAATTGGTGGCCGAAGGCCAGTCAGTCATTGTCTGGGTCGACTACAAGTCTGGAAAGCCCATAACTCTGCCTAACGATATTCGTCAAGCACTGGGATAAGAGCCCAAAATGATGCCGCGCTCACAAAGTGTCCGTATGACTGGTTCTGCTAAATTTTGCAATGACTCAATGTCCGTGCCCAATTGTTTGGCAATCGGACCCAATATATCAGCGTAAGTCGTTTTGCCATCCATGCCTTGCAAAATGGCATAAGTCGCCGGGGTCAGGACCATAAAATGGACATCATCTTGCCACCGATAAACAACGAGACAAGTCGGTGTTTCCGGCGCCTCAAGCGGCTGAAACATATCGCTGATTTGGTGCACCGGGAACTGGTAGGCAAGCACTTGCGCCACACTGCTGAGCACCGGCCGCCATTCCTGCCATCGAGCAGCGTCAACAGCCGCCTCGTTTTCTTCGTCCGCCATCCATACCGCCACTTCAATCCACTCATAATGCATCAATTCGAGTAAGAATGGCTTAGTGGCCAATAATTCAGGCACTTTATTTAGGATAAAATCCATAAACTCTAGTGGAATGTCAGCGAACAACGGCGAATGACATCGATGCTCCACCATAAAACGCCGAATCAGTCCATCCCATTCCCCGTCCGAGAATAAAGTCCGGGTAACGGGAAACGATGCGCTGACAAAATCATGAAAATTGTTATAAAACAGCTCCCGATAAACGTCTATGCGCCGCCGCTCAACACCAAACGGAGATTCATTCACTTCTGGCGCCCGGATGGCGCTCGCAAATGCAAATTGAACAGTTCGCAGTTTTTCAGGCACTTCCATAATTCGACTCCACACACCCCGTCGTCACGCCATGTTTTGCTTGAATCTCGCGAATCTTTTGCATCTCCTCGATCAGTGTTTGTGTGGTTGGAAGATTAAAATCGCGTTCTAACAACGTCGGGATGACACCATGTTGTTCATAGGTCCAGTCCAACAATGACCAGACATCCTCCTTGACCGGACTACCGTGCGTATCAACCAACAAATCCGGCGCCTCATCATAATGGCCCGCAATATGGAGGTAACGTATTCTTTCCGTTGGCATGTGGGCAATAAACGCTTTAGGGTCATAACCATGATTGACCGAATTGACATAGACGTTGTTCACATCCAGCAACAAATCGCAGCCTGCTTCATCCAAGACAGCAAGCAAGAACTCAAGCTCTGTCATCTCAGGGGTCACTTGGGCGTAATAAGACACATTTTCGAGCACCAGTGTTTGCCCAAGAATGTCCTGCACTTGTTGGACGCGCGTGGCAACATATTTGACCGCTTCTTCGGTAAATGGCAAAGGCATCAAATCATAAAGGTGCCCGTCATCTGAGCAATAACTGAGATGTTCACTATACAAGATCACATTGTGTCGCTTGAGAAACGCTGCAACATCGCGGACAAACGAAACGTCTAAAGGATTCGGTCCTCCAATGGATAGCGATAAGCCATGGCAAACGAAAGGAATGTCCTGTGTGAAACGCCTAAATTGTGCGCCCAATGGACCACCGACCCGCATCCAGTTTTCTGGCGCAACTTCAAGAAAATCAACAGCGCCGACCAAAAGCTCGTAGTCTGACAGCATTTCCCGGCGCAGGCCTAAACCTGCGCCGAGGGTGGCAAAATCAGCTGTGCTCATACTTGCTTATTTTTTACCACCACATTTTGCTTCACCGCATTTGCCTTCCTTGCCTTTTTTCCCTTTGGCGCCGCATTTGCCTTCACCGCATTTGCCTTCCTTGCCTTTTTTGCCTTTGGCGCCGCATTTACCTTCCTTGCCTTTCTCTCCTTTGGCGCCGCATTTGCCTTCCTCGCCTTTATCTCCGCCAAGAAAGTTCACTTGGGCGTAACCCGACGCCAAGTCAGTGGCGCCAAATGGGTTTGCCTTGGCCGACGCAGTCGCCGGTATCGCGCTCAATGCTGTCGCAAGTGATGCGCCAATCAAAGTTGCCATTGTGTTCTTTTTCATCAGTGTCTCTCCAGTCTTGATTACTCTAGTGTAGTCATTATTGGAGCCCTAACCCTCCCGTAGAAGGCTGTCTCCACAGATGCCGCGCGACTCGTTTGCGACATTCTGTGGTTCAGACGCTTTTAGGGCTCCTTTGTTACAATACTCCGACTGGAAATTTTGACAAGGTTTTGTGTA
>RFGJ01000194.1 GCA_003696665.1 Gammaproteobacteria bacterium
CGCTGAGGCAAGATTCTGATCATCCATGACCAAAATCCAGTCAAATTGATTGCCGTCTTCTGCTGTCAATTGCCGTGCGCGAAGTCCACGAATGTCGATGCCATGACGTTCAGCGACGGCCATGCTCCTCGGATCCGGCGGTTCACCGACATGGTAAGCTGACGTACCAGCTGAATCGACAAGTACGTCATCACGTCCCATGGCATCAAGGCGATGGCGAAGGATGCCTTCTGCCAATGGTGAGCGGCAGATATTGCCAAGGCAAACCATCAAGATCTTTTGGCTCATGTTATTTTTCCAGTCGTTGACGCACATCGTGTAAATCGGCTTCCGTATCCACACCCGCTGGCGGCGCTTTTCGGCAAGGCGCCATCGCGATGGCATAGCCATGTTCCAACACCCGCAACTGCTCCAATTTTTCCAGCTGCTCAAGCGGTGTTTGCGGAAGGCGGACGTATTGGCGAACGAAGCCAGCTCGATACGCATAGAGCCCGATATGACGACCGGCTACCGGTACGCTATGACCAAACCCGTTGGCATCACGATGCCAGGGCATCGGGGCGCGCGAAAAATACAAGGCCCGTTGGTGTTGCGTGCACACGACTTTAACGACATTGGGATTTCGCCAATCCTCCTCCGCATCTATCGGGACATAGAGGCTGGCCATGACCGCATCGGTCGCATGGTATAACAACTCCGCCACTTGAAAGACATTATCCGTTGGCATTTCCGGCTCGTCGCCCTGAATATTGACAACAATGGTGTCATCCGGCCATTGCATTAGTTCGATCACTTCACTAATGCGATCGGTGCCGCTTGGGTGATCCGGAGAGGTCATGAGCGCCTGTCCACCAAACGCTTGAACGGCTTGCATAATACGTTGATCATCGGTCGCGACGACCACCTCATCGGCTCCGGATTTCATCGCCGCCTCCCACACCCAGTGAATCATCGGGCGTCCTGCAATGGCTAGCAGAGGCTTACCAGGCAAACGTTGAGAGGCATAGCGCGCCGGTATCACAACTTTGAATTTCATACTCTTACTCCGGCCAGTTGATCTAATTGCGTGAGTAATTGGTCAGGCAACTGTGCTTCCACTTCCAGCACATAGATGTCCGGATCGCCCCGCGTCCATTTTACGGCATCTTTGGCTGTGCAGACGATGAAGTCCGCATCTTTTGGCAGGCCGCGAAACGGATGGCGCTCATGGTCAGCCCGAGGATGCGGTCTCACTTGCGCCCCAAGTGCTGTCAACGTGGCAAAAAAACGTTTCGGATCACCGATACCTGCCACGGCATCGACCCGTTTTCCTGCAAGCACATCGACAGGCGCTGTTTCGCCGGTGGACTGCCGTCGCACTCTCACCGGCGATAGGACAAAATCAAATCGTTTATCGTCAGGGACCCTGCTTAACCAATCGAGGATAGCCATCGGAGCACCTGTGCGATTGATCAGCACCGCTGACACATTGTCCAGCCGCGCCAACGGCTCTCGTAATGGGCCGAGCGGCAGCCGCCACCCATTGCCAATGCCTCGTCGTGCATCGAATACGCACCACTCCATATCACGTTGCAGTGCGTAATGCTGCAGCCCATCATCACAGATGACCACTTGTGCCCCCCGTTTGACTAGGCGCTGCCCGCCACGAACTCGATCGGCATCAACCATCACCAAAGCCTCAGGCACCGCGTGTGCGATCATCAGCGCCTCATCACCCACATCGGCCACATGCGACGCTCTGTCGACCAGCACACCGTCTCGCGACTTCTTCCCTTTATAACCTCGCAATAAGATGCCAACCCGGCATCCTTGCTTGATCAAATAGCGCGCGGCCGCAATGGTTAGTGGCGATTTGCCGACGCCGCCCACGACGATATTGCCAATCACCAACACCGGAACACTAAGACGCTGTGACGCCAACCAACCATGGCGGTATAACCATCTGCGTGTGCCGGTTAACGCTATAAAAAGGCCATGCAGTGGCCACAGGGGTAAGCTGGCCAGGCGCATCAAGGGCCCGGGGTTGGGGTCATACCATAGTTTTTGAAGCCACTCGTGGTTCACGAAGTTGTCGTTCCAAGTTGCGGTTCGCCAAATTGTAATCGATACAGGCGACTATACACCCCGCCTTTCGCCAGAAGCGATTGGTGCGTTCCCTGCTCCACCAAACGGCCACCTTCGAGGACGAGTATCATGTCCGCATGCTGAATGGTTGATAGGCGGTGCGCCACCACAAATGTGGTTCGATCTGTCATCAATGCATCCAATGCCGCCTGGATATGCCGTTCTGACTCTGTGTCAAGAGCAGAGGTGGCTTCATCCAGCAACAAAATTGGCGTGTTATGCAACAAGGCGCGGGCAATTGCCAACCGTTGCCTCTGACCTCCCGACAAGTTCGAACCACCTTCGCCAACCATCGCATCCAGTTGTCCTGGCAATTCCTTAACAAAATGCCAAGCATGTGCCTGTTTTAACACCTCGATAATTTTTTCGTCACTCGGCACCTCCTTCAAACCGAAACACACATTATTGCGAATGGTGTCGTTAAACAGAGTGACGGTCTGCGAAACCAGCGACATATTGCGTCGGATGCAACTGAGCGTGAGCGACTCAAGATCATGACCATCCAATAGGATGCGACCTTTGGTCGGATGATAAAAGCGCATTAAGAGATTTAGTAAGGTCGATTTGCCCGCGCCGGATGGCCCGACAATCGCAACGAGTTGCCCTGGCTTGACCGAAAAACTGACATCGATCAGAGCGGGCGAATTTTCGCCGTAGCAGTAGGTGACATTTTCCATCACCACTTCGCCACTGAGTGTCGGCAGATCGACCGTACCGCTGTCACGTTCTTCTGGCTCATCAAGAATATCAAACAGGCTTTGTGCCGCGACCAAACCCTCGGACAACTGGCTGTTGACCGAACTTAACTGTTTCAACGGTCGGAGTGAGGCCATCATCAACGACACCATGGCGATAAACTCACCTTCCGTGAGTCGACCCGATTGCAATTCGGACAATGACACATAGAGCACCAGTGCCAAACCGGTGGCCGCCAACAGTTGGATGAGCGGCGTGCTCAAGTTCTGTGTGGCGATCATCGACATGAATTTGCGCCGGAAACGCTCAACCGTCTTTTTAAAGTTTTCTTCAGCTTGCGCCTCTGCCCCAAAAATTCGAATGGTTTGATAGCCTTGTAGGCTTTCCGAACCAAGAGCGGTCATGGTGCCCATGGCGTCCTGCATATTGTGGCTTGCCTTCTTAAAGCGCCTCGTGGCCACACGAACGACCGCGGCGATGGCGGGAAACGAAATAAAAAAGAACAGCGTCAGACGCCAGTTTGTATACAGCATATAAATTAAGCCGCTGATAAGAAATGCACTTTCTCGCAACAAAATGGTGAGGGCCGATGAGCTGGTTCTGGCGATCTTGTCGGCGTTGTAGGTAATTTTGGCCAAAAGGTTGCCGCTGGATTCACGATCGAAGAACTCCGCTGGCAAACGTAATAACTTGCTAAACACCTGACAGCGAAATTCGGCCACGACCTTCTGACCGATCCAAGCCATCGTGTAACCGGACACAAACGCTGCCACGCCTCGCAGTGCCACTATCACGATCACAAACACGGGGGCACGCGCCAACGTTTCCGGATCACGTCCCACCAGTCCCTTGCTCACCAAGGGTTCCAGCAGCATCACAAAGCCAGCATCCAATAGCCCAAATAGCGCATTGGCCAATCCTGCCACAACAAAAGCGGGCCAAAAGCGCTTGGCACGCTGTATGAGCCG
>RFGJ01000195.1 GCA_003696665.1 Gammaproteobacteria bacterium
GCTGTGAAGAGTGCGTTGGCGCAAACTTATGAAGACATGGAGATTATTATTTCTGATGATTGTTCGACGGATGGTTCTTACCAGCGAATTCTGTCCACATGCAAGCTTTACCCTAATGTTCGGCGCCTCGTTCTTCGCCGAAACTCGGAGAACCTTGGCATAGTTGAGCACCTTAATCGCTTGGTGCGGCTTGCTAGTGGGAGGTTGATCGTCGTCGGGGCTGGGGATGATGTTGCCATGCCTGATAAAACAAGGCGCCTTGTTCAAGAGTGGAAGAGATCAGGTGCCTTAGTGTTTGGGTGCAACCCCAAAGTAATTGATGCTGAAGGAATTCCGATAGGAAGATTTTATTCAGGTAATATCCCAGAGAGTTTCGATTGTATGGCCATGATCAGGCGCAGAAATGCCGGACTATTTCTTTGTGCCTTTGATCGAAAGGTGTTTGATGTGTTCGGCCCCTTGGATGCAGAGCAAGATCTTGAGGATCAGGTAATCCCCTTTCGCGCTTCGCTTCTTCGAGAGAATGGGATACAAGTTATCAATGAGCCATTGGTTTACTACAGGGCCCACCATGATAGCATCGTCGCTTCTTTAAGGTTTTCCCATAACAGCAAGCCGTTAGAGGTGTTAAGAAGAAAGATATCAGGTTACGTGCTGCTGTATCGTAGCTGGCTTCACGATTTGAATAAGATAATGTCGGTTAATCCTGATAAGTTCCTAAATGAGAAAAAGTCGCTTAGCAAGCGACTGACAATTATGGAGTCAATCGAGAAAGTCGTGATGGGCGATAGCATTTCGTCCCGGTTGCATGCTTGGAGAGCAGGGGTGTCGTCTAAGAGCGTTCCCGGTTACTATGCCTTGCCATTACTCGCATTGGTGCTATTTCCGGAGTTCACAGCTACAATGGCAAGTTCTTTTCATTGGTTTCTTTATTTGAGAAGGCCCGAACGCGGAGTATGATATCGGAAATTGGAACTTATGATGTCTAGCGTTTCCTCGATCGTCATCGTCAATTTCAATGCCGGCGAGCTGCTGAGGCATTGCGTTGAAGCGGCATTGGCTTCGACCGCAAGGGTCGAGGTCATCGTCGTCGAC
>RFGJ01000196.1 GCA_003696665.1 Gammaproteobacteria bacterium
ACCTAATGTGCAACTAATCGGCGGTCACTAAATCGTCCAAATGCAAAGGGGGCCGCCCCAATTGCATGTTAAGAAACACACAAACTGTGTGTGAAAGCACCTTACGAATCAAACGATGCTGATAATGCCAGAGGTCATGAGCGCGAGTTTTGGCAATATGGTAACGTTCGGTTAAATGAGACCCTACCGTTTCTACCAACTTGCGCCACCGACTGTATAATTTCATCACAGCTACAGGCGGTTTGGCCTTCATGTTTTTACGGGTCGGCACAATCAGTTCAACATGCCGTTTTCGGGCTAAGTTCTCTTGACGAAAACTGTCTAAAAATGCTTTGTCAGCTGGAACCACACCTTCAAAGCCTGCAATCAGGTCATCTAAAAGTTGGCTGTCATGAGGACGCGCTGGTAATAGTGGGTAATGAATGATCATGCCCACTCGTGAAATACGCAGACCCAACTTGAAACCATAGTAATGCAGGTCTTTGGCGGCGCAATATCCGTAATCTGCCTCCGGTTTGAAGCAGCGGTCACGCTGACTACGGGTGTAAGTGCAAACCGGCAAAGGCAATGTATCAATGATTTGCACGCTATCCGCTGCCTGCCCACTGATTTGCGTTAAGCGTCGTTGTATCATCGCTTTGACGAACCACAAATTGGCTGCTTGACGGACAAAGCCGGTTCTTTCCCGTAGTTGGGGAAAGAAATGCTGATAATGGGTACGAAAATAGTCATAGATGTCGACATCCTGATGGAAACCGAAGTATTCACCGCAGATTTCGATGGTAATGACCTCCTCATCCGTCAATGTTGGCGGAAAACCACGGCGCCGCAGGGGACGTTGGGCAATAACAACCGGATAATGTTCGCATACCAAACAGTACACCATGATGATAAAATAATCTCTGGACATCGGATAGCCTCCTCGTTTATGAATAGGTTGGTTAGAATCCCTATTCTACAAGGAGTTATCCGATGTTTATTTCAGAAAAAAGTCGCACATTAGGT
>RFGJ01000197.1 GCA_003696665.1 Gammaproteobacteria bacterium
ATGGGAAATCAAACCGATGTTAGATGACTTTCCGGCTATATGGAGGCAGTTGAACAACCTTGAGCGTCGTCGGCTGCTGGATATTATCTTCAACGGATTGTATTTTGACCGTGAAGGCCAACTGCGTCAGGTGTCCGTCCAAAGCCCCTTTGATACTCTGATGGGACTACCCAAAGGCGGAATGGAAATAAAGTAATGTTTCCTACAAAGACCCCTCCGCATGTGCGAAGGGGTCTTTGTTCGTAATTACCAGAAAGGGCAAGAACCTGTTCATCGCAAGATAAAGCCAACCTGGCAAGCCGCATTGTCAGGTGCCAACAGGAACGAGAACACGAGACAGCCTTCCCCCTTTACCCAAAATATTTTTTCAGTAGTGTCATCACTGCGTCAGCGATCTGTTTTCGCTCGCCGGGGTTCGGGATGCGCGCGATAGCCAGTGCAACGTCCACTGCCTCAGGTGGCAGATTTTCCGTACTCGCTGTGCGAATATCGAAAACCTTTAGGGGAGGATATCCCGCTAATGTAAGCAATGCGTTAGGGTTGATTTCAAAATGGTCGGCCAATAGAATTACTGCTTCCATAGCCGGACGGTGTCCCTGGATGATGCGCTGAATGTACCCGTAATCCAATCCACTGGCCAGAGATGCACCTCGCATACTTTCTTTCCGCTCTGTTAACAATTCTTTCAAGCGTTCTATAAGTGGTTCAGGATTATAGTTTTTGCGTACTCGTCTCTTTGCCTGTGCGATGGGTTCCATGCCTTGCCTCCGTCCATGAATTACAGTATGCTCAGATATGCACACCCGATTATACCGAAAGGAGAACAATTATGTCTGGTGCAGTTGTTCGAGCCGTAGGGTACCGTCGTGTCTCGATGCGTGAGCAGGTGGATGGACACAGTCTGGATGCCCAGGAAGTCAATATTCGGCAATATGCCGACAGCCACCAGTGGCACCTGGTAGAAATTTATACTGATGCTGGTATATCGGCTAAAAAAGGCAGCCACCGCCCGGCGTTGGAGCGTTTGATGGCGGATGCTCAAGCCGGGCGCTTTGAGATTGTCATTGTGGATAAGATAGATAGATTCTATCGCCACTTGAGCGGATTGCTATCTGCCCTGGATAAACTCAACACCTGGAATGTTTCTTTTGTTTCGGTGCAAGAGCAACTGGATTTCACCACGGTATGGGGCAAACTTACCCTCACCGTGCTGGGCATCCTGGCCGAAATCTACCTGGATAACCTGCGGCAGGAGACCCGCAAAGGTAAATTGCAGCGTGCCCGCAAAGGCTTGTGGAATGGCAACATCCCCTTTGGGTATTGCCGCGGCAACTGCCTGACCTGCAACATCCCTAACGGAAAAGATTATTGTCCTGATTTTGGCAAAACAGACAAAACTGAGAACCCTGATGAACTGGTCTTCCACCCTGTGGAGAAGGTTATTGTTCGTA